>CAMZEI010000008.1 GCA_947305815.1 uncultured Bacteroidales bacterium
ACATTTCGAGCTCGCGGAGCCGACGGACGGGAAACAACTTCCGACTGTCGTCAACCCGAAATGTCTTATTGACCTATCCTTTTTGCACCGCCGCCTCGATGTACGAACCTCGGCGGCTACAGTTTACATAAAAACTCACAAGAGGTAATCTTCAAAATGCCGGTTTTACGGCCTTCTATTAACTATTATGCTACTTACCCGTGTTCTAAACGGGAACACGCTTTTTTATCTCGTACCTTGCGGCGAAACGAAAGTATATGACTAGTAATTTTCAGCGTAACGAGGAAATATGCGAGAGACGGTTCCTGAGTGGCGGACCCTACTATATAGTTACCACCGAGAACCTTGACTGGATCCTTTTCACAGGCGAAGAGGACTTTGCTGCAGGTATCAATATGATTGCAGTTGCCCTTGTCGGACAGAGAATCAGAGTACTAATCCTTGTCGAGATGAATAATCACCTGCACCTTGTGACGGAAGGCGTATATGAGGACCACCTGGTCTTCTCCGATAGGCTTCGTCTTGCAATGCAACGTTACCAGCATGCGAAAGGTAATCCCTCACTTCTGGGATGGGAGATCATGATCAAGGAGATTCCGGACTTGAGATACCTGCGCAACGCCATCCTCTATGTAGCCCGTAACCCCTATGTCGCAAACCGCGGCTCAAGTCCAGTCGGATATAGGTGGGGATCTGCCCACCTAATATTTAACGAGAATATCTCATTATATAACAAAGGTATCCCATATTCTGCTTTGACATTTAGGGAGAAACGGGTAATCTGCCGGTCAAGGGTTTCCACACTGCCTGGCAACTACATGGTATTGAACGGTGCCATAACGATGGAATCGTTCGTGGATTATACCGAAGCGGAACTCTTTTTCACATCTGCTAATCAGTATTTCCGTATGCTGTCTCGCCGCGTAGAATCAGACGCAGAGACAGCCAGATGGGTTGGCGAGAGCATCCTCCTGCCTAATGAGGATGTGCTGAGAATAGTCGCAGGATGGTTCGGGGTGAAAATGGTAAGGGACCTGGGCCCTGAAGAACGCTTGGAGGCGGCACGGCGCATGAAGGCCGAACTTATGAGTAACAACAAGCAAGTCGCCCAGATCCTCAGGCTTCAGCCAGAAACGGTGGATGCTCTCTTTCCGGTAGCCAGATAAAAGTAGTCCGGTGAGCAAAACACCCCCAATTTGCTCACCGGACTACTTTTTGCCAGTCTGGTGAGCACCAGACCCCCAATTTGCTCACCGTACAGGAAGAACAATTACAAAAGGCGTCTGTCCTCGCCGCAGTAGCCCCAGTCCCAGAACCAGTATTCGAAACGGGTGGCGGCGACGAACTCCTCGGTCATACGGGCGCGGGTTGCCTCATCAGCCGCTGCGGCATAGCGGTCAGCCATAGCGAGGACGGCATTTACGCCCTCGGTGAAGGCGTCGTTGCCGTATTCTGCTATCCATTCGGCGTAAGGATTTCCGTCCGTCGAGGCTATGCTGAGGATGTGCTTACCCACCTCATTGTACACCCACATGCAAGGCAGCATGGAAGCAAGACCTATCTCTTTGGAGCCGGTGCGGATTGCAGCCTCAGAGTGAGAGTTGTATTCTGCCGTTATGGGCGAAGGCTGGGCGGCGGTATCAATCCCGAAACGGTCTATCAGCAGGGCGTGCATGGCCTTCTCTCCTTCGAGACCCTCACGGGCGAAAGCTTCGAACATTGCTTTCTCCTCCGGATCCGGGATGAGAGCCGCAAGCTCGAACATCTGGCGGCCATAATTGCCTATATAGACTTCATCCTGAGCCAGATAGCGGTCGAATCGCTCAGTGGCCAGAGTGCCGGAGGCAAGTTCCTTGATAAACGGATGGGCTATGATGTCGTTGTAGACGGGCAGGGCCTCACGCCATGCCTCGCGGGTCCAGGAAAGAGTTTCGGGCATATTGACAGATAATTATAGAAGTGATGACAGAGAATCGTAGTATTGCTTGCTCACGGGGACATTACGGTGCGCAGGGGCATCCAGCACAGCCTGGAAGAGGCCTCCTTCTCCGCGGGACAGCAGTTTGACGTGCCTGGGGTTGACGAACCATGAGCGATGGCAGCGGACCAGGCCATGTGCCAGTGCCGGGGCCTCCTGACTCTTCATCGAGGCGCGCAGGGTATATTCCTTGACCTGTCCGCCATCCAGATATGATACCTTGATATAGTTGTACTCTGCACCTATGCTGAGTATTGCGGTAGCGTCGATCGTGAGTTTGAGGCGACGGTGCTCATCGTAGAATTTCATCAATCCTCCGTCGGAAGCGGCCTCTTTCTCGGCGGACTCTGTCTCGCCGTTACGGAGAAGTTGCATCGCAGCCAGTGCGGCGTAAGGATAAATCAGCGTGAGCGAGAGCATTTTGGAACTGTCGCTTACCGCCTGGAAATAAGGTATCGCACCCTTGGATGAGAGAGTGATATAAAGGGCGAAAAACAGCGATGCGCCCACTACCTCTATTAGGCACCAGACCCAGGACTGCCACCATTGCCCGATAAGGCTGCGTCTGAGAGCCAGGAATATGCTGCGTGCGACAACCATCCATACCAGCAGTATGCTTGAGAGCAGCACCGTGTGGACGCCATGGCTCAGGGTCCCGAGTCCGGATAAATAATCCCTCACGCCGAAGGGCTCGTACACGAAGCAGAATACGGCGAAGAAGACCGGGAGCAGCAGCATGTGCGGCGTCTGCGCCCAGAATCCCTTCTGTATGCGTAGGCGGTCTTCCATATCAAGCAAGTATTGCGTCTGCCAGTGCTTCGAGAGCCGGGATATCGGAAGCCTTCATGCGGCTGCGTATGGTTACAGGCTCAGCGACTATCTCCACTTCCTTCATAGTGCCCGCCATCTCTTTGATGACGCGGCCGGCCGAAGGAGCCCATGAGCCGTTCTCGATAATTGCAAGCTTGCGCTTCTGCCAGGTTTTGGCCTGCAACACATGCAGGAAATTGTACGCGGGGGTGAAGAGCCCTGCGTCATAGGACGATGCGGCCAGCACCATACGGGGATAGCGGAACGCATCCTCAACGCATTCTGCGAAATCCTCGCGGGCGAGGTCGCTGACTGCAACCTTAGGGCAGCCCTTGGCCTTGAGTATCTCTGCCATCTTATGCGCCGCCTCGGCAGTGCCGCCATGTATGGATGCATAAGCGACGAAAACTCCCTGAGTCTCAGCCTTATACTTGCTCCATGTATCGTAGAGTCCGACATACTGGGCGAGGTCTTCGCGCAGTACCGGTCCGTGCAGGGGAGCTATGACCTTGACGGGCAGAGCGGCAGCCTTCTTAAGGAGGGCCTGCACCTGAGCACCGTATTTGCCGCAGATATTGAAGTAGTAGCGGCGGGCTTCGCATGCCCAGTCGTCATCCTCTTCGCCGAAATATCCGCACTTCGAGAGGGCGCCGAACTTGCCGAATGCATCAGCAGCGAAGAGCACTCCGGCAGCCTCTTCGAAGCTCACCATCACCTCCGGCCAGTGGACCATAGGTGCTAGGATGAAATGGAGGGTATGGCTCCCTAGAGGCAGAGTATCGCCCTCTTTTACTGCTATCGTGCGGCCTTCGAAGAGCGAAGCGTCCTCAAAGAACTGGGGCAGCATCTGTATGGCCTTGGCGGTCGCAACCAGCTGCATCGCCGGATAGTCCTGCATGAGGCGGGCGATTTCCCCGGAATGATCGGGCTCAACGTGCTGCACCACCAGATAGTCAGGAGTGCGGCCTGCGAGGGCTCCGGAGAGATTAGCTCTCCATTCAGCTCCCTTGCGGGCATCCACCGTATCCATCACCGCCACCTTGTCGTCAAGGATGACGTAGGAGTTGTATGCCATGCCTTCGGGGACGGTGTACTGGCCTTCGAAGAGGTCCAGTTCCAGGTCGTCCACGCCTATGTACTTGATTTCGGGGAAAATGTCTTTAATCATAATTCTAATCAATTGCGTTGCGAAGATAGCAATTTTTCGGGGCTGCTGTTGGATATTAAATTAAAATTCCATAACATTGCAAACGGAATGCGTTGCAACACCCTTATATTGGTTGCCCCTTTCTGGTGGTGGTCCCCGGTCGAATAGCTCGGTCAGGTCTCCCATCGTATATACATGTGTTGACTGCCCGGGCACCGAGGCGGTCTTTTTTATTTGTAAGATTATTATTGACCTTATATGAAACAGAAAAGATTCATTCTCCCCGAATCGGAGATCCCTACTCGCTGGTACAACATCCAGGCGGACATGCTCAACAAGCCCCTTCCGATGCTCAACCCATCCACAAGGGAGCCACTAAAGGCCGAAGACCTCTTCCCCATTTTCAATGAGGAGTGCGCCCGGCAGGAAGTCAACCAGACCGATGCGTGGATAGACATCCCCGAGGAAGTCAGGGAGAAGTACACATATTACCGCAGCACTCCGCTTGTGCGCGCATATGGCCTTGAGGAGGCCCTTGGGACACCGGCGCACATTTATTTCAAGAACGAGAGCGTCTCGCCCGTCGGCTCGCACAAGCTCAATTCCGCACTTGCACAGGCCTACTATTGCAAGAAGCAGGGCGTCAAGAACGTCACCACCGAGACCGGCGCAGGACAGTGGGGCGCTGCCCTGTCGTATGCGACCAAGATATTCGGGCTCGAATGTGCCGTGTATCAGGTCAAGATAAGCTACGAGCAGAAGCCCTACCGCCGCAGCATCATGCAGGTGTTCGGAGCTCAGGTGACCCCTTCGCCGTCCATGTCAACGCGCGCCGGCAAGGATATCCTCACCATCAATCCCAACTATCAGGGCTCTCTGGGTACAGCGATCTCAGAGGCTGTCGAGCTCGCGATGATGACTCCCGACTGCAAATACGCGCTTGGCTCTGTCATGAATCATGTTGCTCTGCATCAGACGGTTATAGGTCTTGAGGCTGAGAAGCAGATGGAGATGGCAGGCGAATATCCCGATATCGTGATAGCCTGCTTCGGCGGCGGCTCCAACTTCTCCGGAATCTCCTTCCCCTTCATGAGGCACACCATTCTGGAGGGCAAAAAGACCCGCTTCATAGCAGCTGAGCCCGTGAGCTGCCCCAAACTGACCAAGGGCAAGTTCGAATATGACTTCGGCGACGAGGCCGGTTACACCCCGCTGCTTGCGATGTTTACTCTGGGGCACAAATTCCAGCCTGCACTGATTCACGCGGGAGGACTGCGTTATCACGGAGCCGGAGTAATCGTATCACAGCTGATGAAAGACGGTTATATGGAGGCAGTTGACATCGCGCAGCTGGATTCTTTCAAGGCAGGATGCCTCTTCGCCAAGGCCGAGGGCATCATCCCCGCTCCGGAGAGCTGCCACGCCATTGCGGCAACTATAGACGAGGCTCTCAAATGCAAAGAGACCGGTGAGGAGAAAGTAATCCTCTTCAACCTGTCCGGCCACGGCCTGGTGGACATGAGCGCTTACGACCAGTACCTCGCCGGCGCCCTGGTTTAAAATAGCAGGCGGGAAGAGGCGAGGCAGGGGTCGGGGGCGCTGCAGATGGCGCTGACGACCGCGATGCCGTCCACGCCGATGGCGAGTACGGCCGGGGCGGTCGCCTCATTCATCCCTCCGATTGCAACCGTCGGGTGCACTGAGAGCTTCACAGCTTCCCGCAGGCCTTCAAGCCCGAAGGGCTCTGCCGTATCGGTCTTGGTGGGAGTCCCGTACACAGGTGAAATCGCCACATAATCGGGGTCGATGGCGTTTGCTGCAATCACATCTTCCATACATTCCGCCGACAGGCCAATTATCTTGTCGGGACCGAGTAGCCGACGCGCCATGTCGTAAGGCATGTCGGATTGCCCGATGTGGACCCCGTCGGCATCTATGGCAAGGGCTACGTCCACGCGGTCATTAATCAGCAGGGGCACACCGAGCGGTGTGAGAAGCTCCTTGAGCCTGAGTCCAAGTGCGATGAATTCCCGCGTGTCAATGTCCTTCTCGCGCAGCTGTACCATTGTGACTCCGCCGCGCACGGCTTCTGAGACCACCCATTCGATGTCGCGCCCAAGGGACAGGCCCCGGTCGGTCACCAGATAAAGTCGGAGTTGCTCGGGTCTCATGGCTACGGTACGAGGCTAAGCTCGTCGATGAAATTGACGGCAAGACTGCCCGTCCCGCAGGAACGGGAGGCCGCCGCCTCGCCTGCAGTGCCCATGAGCTCCATTGCTCCCGCGGCGGCCTCGAAGGGCGGCAACACGGCGGCAAATGCCGCGCAGACCGCTGAAGCGCAGCATCCCATAGTAGTGACTTTGGCCATAAGCGGCGAGCCTTTGTCACAATGAGCTTCGCGCACCCCGTCGGTGATGTAATCTACCGCGCCGCTCACTGCGACTACGCATCCGTGCTGGGCTGCGAACTCCCTGGCACAGGCACGGGCCTTCTCGACGGGCTCCGCGCTGTCCACTCCGCGGGTCTTGCAGGCCGTGCCGTGCAGGACCATGATTTCCGAAGCGTTGCAGCGCACTATTGTCGGGTGATACTTGGTAATCAGCTCTACGGCCGTCTCGGTGCGCGCCGCACTGGCTCCTACTCCTACGGGATCCAGCACCCAGGGCTTCCCGAGGCGCTGCGCCGCGGCTGCAGCTACCCTCATGCCCGCTATCTGCGCGTCATCCAGGCAGCCTATATTGATCACCAGGGCATCGGCTATCCCTACCAGGTCCTCCATCTCCTTGTCGTAGAATGACATGATGGGGGAGGCGCCGATGGCGAGCAGGGCATTGGCCCCGAAGTTCATTGCAAGGTAGTTGGTAAGGTTCACCACTACCGGGTTGCGGTCGCTTATGAGTTTCATGCTTTCCAGAAATGATTAACAGGTCCGTGGCCGTGGCCTATTGAATATGCCGCGCCGGATGCTATTGCGTTGTAGATATAGTCGGTCCCTGCCCTGACGGCATCCTCAAGTTCCAATCCCTGAGCCAGATAAGAAGCTATTGCCGAGGACAGGGTGCAGCCGGTCCCGTGCGTGTTGGGAGTGTCTATGCGGGGATGCCGGAGCATCGTAATGGAGTCGTTCTCAGCATTGTAGAGTATGTCGGAGACCTCCGCTCCGTCCAGGTGTCCCGCCTTCATCAGCACTGATACCGTCCCGCCGCAGGACAGGGCGCGAGCCGCCTCTGGGAAGTCCTCCTCGGAGGCTATGCTCCTGCCCCAGAGCACTTCGGCTTCAGGCAGGTTGGGTGTGATTATGCGAGCCATAGGCATCAGCTCTCTCTGCAGCACTTCAATCGCGGAATCCTCAATCAGACGGTGCCCTGAGGTGGATACCATCACAGGGTCCAGTACTATTGAAGGCCTGCCAGACGCACCGGTGGGGAGCCATCCTTCGCGCACCGCCTCCTGCAAAGCGTCCCGCACCGCCAACACAACTTCAGGGCTGTGAAGCATGCCTATCTTGACGGCATCGGCGCCTATGTCGGAGAGGACACAGCGTATCTGAGCCGATAGTATGTCCACCGGCACGGCGTGCACATCTTCCACCCCGAGGGTGTTCTGGACGGTAACAGCAGTTATCGCGCTCGCGGCATAGGAGCCCGTGGCGCTTATTGATTTGATGTCGGCCTGTATGCCGGCTCCTCCGCCGGAATCGCTGCCGGCTATTGTAAGTACTCGAGGATATATCATAATGAATGTGTAAATCCTTTGTAATCAGTCTTGCCACCCTCCCAGCGAAGCCCAGGCTCGGCGGTGATGACTCCGATGGGGAATAGCTTGCCGCCGAGAGCCTCAGTAGCTGCGGACAGCGAAGAAGGCGCCACGGTAAGCAGCAGCTCATAATCTTCGCCCCCGCCGACGGCGAGCTCCACCGCATCCCAGCCTCGGGCCTGGCAGACGGCCTGCAGCTCAGGGCTTAGAGGCAGAGCTGCCGTGTCAACTGCAGCTCCCACCCCGGAAGCGTCCAGAATATGCCCCAGGTCGGAAGCTATCCCGTCGGAAATGTCCATCATGGCGTGGACGCCGGGTACCTGCCGAAGCGCAAGTCCCTCTGCCACACGTGGTTCGGGCCGGTAATGGCGGCTCAGGAGAGTCTTCTCGTCAGTGTCCGATGCCGCCCCTTCAAGTATAAGTTTCAGCCCCGCGCCAGAGTCTCCGAGCGGCCCGGTGACGCAGACGAGGTCTCCCGGGCTTGCGCCGCTGCGTTGCAGTGCGCTCCCGTGAGGACAGCTGCCGAGGACGGTGACATTTATAAACAATTTGTCCGGCGAAGCTGAAGTGTCACCTCCCAGCAGAGCTACGCCATGCTTTGCGCACAGTTCGCCGAATCCCCGCATGAAGGCGTCCATCCAGCGCTCGCCGCCTGCCTCCCTGTCAGCAAGCCCTGAGGGCAGCGCGATTGAGAGGAAGGCCGATTCGGGCCGCCCGCCCATAGCCGCAATATCACTGATATTGACCGCGGCACTTTTCCACCCAAGGTCATACGCCGCAATCCCGTCCAGCAGGAAATGGCGGTCCTCCACCAGCAGGTCTGTGGTTACGAGTGTGTCGAGCCCCTCTGCCTGAGGGATGACGGCGCAGTCGTCGCCTATGCCGACAGTGCCCTGCGGTACCTTAACGGCGGCGCTTATGCGCCCTATGAGTTCGAATTCGCCTGTTGCAGACATTGTTCCTTACGACGGTACTGACCGTATCAAGTTATGCGGGTATATTCTCAGCTCCTCCCGGCCGGGCAGGGGCACCCCGTTATTTATTTGCAAATATATCCAAAATTAATCGATATATTTGTGCAGAAACATCAATTTTCACGCTATGGACAAGTACGTTTGCAATCTCTGCGGCTGGGAGTACGATCCCGCTGCCGGCGTGCCTGAGGCAGGCATCGCCCCCGGAACCCCTTGGGAAGAAATCCCCGAAGATTTCGTTTGCCCCCTCTGCGGAGCAGGCAAAGAGGAATTCTCCAAAGCCTAAGGCTATGAAGAAGATACTTCTGATGGTCGCGGCGCTCATGATGTGCGTCGCGTCCCTTTATGCCCAGGGCGAGAAGCGCTACGGGATCAAGTCCGGTCATATCAAATACGAGACCCAGACCGGCGGGGGAGTGCAGCAGAACGAGATGTGGTTCGACGACTACGGCCGTCTGCAGAAGCAGATTGACCGTACTGATATGGGCGAATTCGGCATGTTTTATACCGAGACTATCATCCGTGACGGCAAGCTCTACACCAATGCCTGGTACAACAACGAGAAAAAGGACGAGGCTAAGATGACCGACGGCGTCCCCGGCTTCAACTACCTCACCCTCACTGACCAGATCAAGAAGGACCACAAGATTGAGGAATCCGGTCCCGAGACCGTCTCCGGCAAACAGTGCACCGTGTACTCATTTACAATGAAGCAGCTGGGCCGCAAGGTCAGCTTCAAGCAGTGGGTCTGGAAGGGTATCATCATCAAGCAGGAGACCAAGGGTATCCTCGGTGCCAACACCACGATGACCATCAAATCCTTCGAGGAGAACGTATCCGTCCCCGCCTCCACCTTCGCCCTGTCGAAAACTATCAAATAGCTCCCGGGTCAATCCCGGAATGACTAACTTGCGCGAAAGAATCTGCCTCCCGTCCCGTGTAAAAAACACACGGTCCGGAAGGCAGTATCCTTTCTCCACAACGCTCTCGCACGTCATTCCGGGCTTGCCCCGGAATCTCAACGGGCTGAAAGCCAGACGTATGTGAGCACCTTGCGCTCTTTCCCATCAGAAGGGGAGTTGTGCAGGGTGCCTTCGTTTCCGGTGAGGAAAGCCGAAGAGCCGCCTCCGTCCAGATTCAGGACATCGGTGCATCCAAGACCGGCCATTATTCGGGCGAGCTCGTCAAGCGTTAGCCCGGTGCTCCCGCCGCTGCCGCGCCCGTCGGCGACCAGAAGTACTATTTTGCCCTTCCCGTCAGTGCCTATCGCAGTCCTAGGGGCCCTGAGCCCGTCGGCATATATATCGGTCTGGAAGAGCTCGTGGTTGGATAGATATGTCCCCGCATCGCTTTTCAGGAAGTCAAAGCACATCCTCCCATCGCGAAGCAGCACGGGCCCTCCGCCTATTGCAGACCAGGGGGTCCAGCCTTCGATTACCGGAAGATTCTGCCCTATGGAGAGGGAGGGACCTCCGTCATATACCGGCAGGGGAGCGGCGTAAGGGGAGTCTCCCTGTATCCAGCCTACTGCAGTACGCCCGTCTCTGTCAATGCCGAAGAATCCGCGCGTGACATTGTAGGAGTCTTTGCGCGAAAGCACGCTCACGTTGGAAGCGAGTTTCATCCCCCTGTCGCAGACATAGCTGTAGGAGGTTGACGGGCTTGCAAAATAGCCACCGTTGACAAGCACGCAGACATTGTCGGAGGCTAGCGTCCCGCGAATGTATTCTCCCGGTTCGGTAGCGGTGGAGGCCTTGGTCGTGCGCAGCTCCATCGTTCCTGCGGTCATATCAGCTACGGCGCACCACAGATTGACGTGGTGTCCCGGCACATCGGTTGAAGAGCGGAGTATGCTGAGCCCATCGGGCAGGCCGCCGATACCGGCGTCTTCCCAGTCGAGCGTAAGCGGAGCCGGGGCCTGGGAGAGCCGCACCGAGGCGGCCTGCCCGTAAACTGTGCCCGCAGCATTGCGTGCCCATGGACGGACAGAATAGTCAAGGCTGGGTTCCAGATCCTCCAACAGCAGATATGCCGTCGAACCAACTGCCACCTTTGCGGGGAATTCCTGCATCTTGCCTCCGTACTCCACGCCCATGCGCACTTCCGCGCCGCCGTCATCCATAAGACGGAGGCCCAGCGCAGCCATGTGTGCGGAGACCTGAAGCGATGCCGTCTCAAAGACCGGCTGTCCCAGCCTGGATATGCTTACCGTAGCAGGCTCGGATCTCTCCATGTGCCAGTAGGACCTGACCGTGTAAGTCAGCGTTCCGGCCGGAGGGGCTTCGTCAGTCCATGTCTGAGAGTTGGCTGGCAGTAAGAACTGAGCTGTACCGGACTGCCCGGCCAGACTGCGATCCACGATATAGCCTTCTTCGAGAGTGCTGCAGTCCTTCCAGGCAAGCACTATGGCCTCCCCTTGTCCGGTTAAGGTCAGCCCTTCGGGGACTACCAGTGCCCTCTCTTTGACGGGCTCGGGCTCGGGATCCGGGTCAGGGGTAACAGGCTCGGGGACGACGCCACCTTCGCAGGCGGCGAAAAGCAGTGCCAGAAGCAGGTATGCAGTCATATTTCTCATTCTCCCATTATGAATTCCAACTCGCCGCCTGCGATGATGTCGCTGTGGTAAATGTAGGGAAGATCGTATTTGCGGCCGTCCAGACGCACTTCCTTTATGTGCCCGAGTCCGGAGGATACGCCGCGGGCGCTGATCTTGAAGCTGCCGCCGGCAACTCTCACCGTGGCTTCTTCGAACTCCGGAGCACCGAACCAGTAACGGCCCGAAGCAGGCTCCACTTCGTAGAATCCGAGCGCTGAAAGGACATACCAGGCGCTCATCTGCCCTGCATCCTCATTGCCGGCGAGGCCGGCGGGAGTATCCGAATACATCTCGCGGTACACTCGTCTCAGCATGTCTGCGGCCTTGTCCGGTTCTCCCAGAATACTGTATATATATATGGTATGGTGACCGGGCTCGTTGCCGTGGGCGTACTGGCCTATGAGTCCTGTGATGTCGGACGAGGAGTTGTCTCCCTCAATCTCCGAAGGAGCTTCGAAGAGGGCATCCAGTTTGGCAAGCATAGCTTCTCTGGAGCCGAAGAGGCTGCATAGCCCCTCGATGTCATGAGGGACCAGCCACAGGTACTGCCAAGGCGTCCCTTCGACATAGTCGCTCCACTCGTGGTCGGAGAAACAGGGGTTGAAAGGCTCGGAGAAGCGGCCGTCAGTCCTGAGCCCCCGCAGGAAGCCGCTCTCGCCGTCCCAGAAGTGCCTGTATGACAGGCTCCGGCTGCGGTATTTGGCGGCTGTGTCACTGTATCCCAGGGCCTCCGCGGCGTTTGCAAGAGCCGCATCGGCAATGGCGTATTCAAGGTCTGTGGAAACCGACCAGTTGTAGAGGTCAGAGGGGATGAATCCGTAGGACATTCTCAGATCCTGCCCTCGGTCCGGCATGTCTGCCGTAGCCGTCATGGCTTCAATTATCTGCTCAGGCGTCAGCCCGCCGGTATATCCTTTAATCACGTTGTCAGCAAAGACAATCAGCCCGGGGTTGCCGACCATGCAGTCGGTCTCGTTGCCCCAGAGGTGCCATACGGGCAGGTCACCCTGCCTGTCGTAAATCCTGTACATGCAGGCGGTGAGATCGTCCATGCGCTCGGGATGGATAATGGTAGCCAGAGGCATAGCCGCCCTGTATGTGTCCCAGAGAGAGAGTATGGTGTAATCTTTCTCAGCCGCAGCTGCATCGCAGAAGAGAGCCGGAGCCAGCATTGTATGATAGAGTGCCGTGTAGAAAATCCTGCGGCGCGCAGGGTCGGATTCCTTTATGTCAATGCGCCCCAATTCGGCGTTCCAAGCCTTCCTCGCTGCGTTGCGTACTGCATCGAAGTCCCAGTGCGGAAGTTCGGATTCCATATTGGCGCATGCGGCCTCTATACTCGTGGGAGAGATGGCTACTTTCAGCTGCACAGGGCTGTCAAGCGCTCCAAAATCCAGGCGGCCGTATCCTTCAGCCGGCTCAGTGAAAGTGAAAGGTCTGTCAGCGACTGCATAGAACCATACTCGCTGATCCTTTGCCCAGCCGCTTGAATATCTGTATCCGGCTACGGCGGTTATAATGCCGTCAGCGTCCTTGACCGGGACGAAGCTGGCCTGCGTGACGCTGTCCCAGCAGCCTCCGTTCACAAGGTCAATTACTATGGACGCTTCGCTCCCCTCAGGGAAGCTGTAGCGGTGCATGCCCACGCGCTCCGTCGCACTAAGCTCGGCGAGGACCCCGTATCTGGTGAGGGGCACGCTGTAATAACCCGGCTGCGCAGTTTCGTGACTGCGGTCCGCGTATGACCAGATGCCCGAGCCCGGGTCGTCCTCATTGCCTCTGGCGTAGGTGACTTCACCTGTAACGGGCATCACCGTGATATCGAAAAGGTCTCCGATTCCGGTGCCTGACAGGTGTGTATGGCTGAATCCTATTACGCTGCTGTCGCTTTCATGGTAGCCTGAGCACCAGTCCCAGCTCTGCGGGATGCTTGTAGGCCCTGGCTGTACCATTCCGAAGGGAACGCTTGCTCCCACAAATACGTGCCCGTGTCCGCCGGAGCCTATGAGCGGGTCAACCCATGAGGCGTAATCGGGTGAAGGGCTGCAACACGGGATTGCCAGAAGGGCAAGAAGCAGAAAGAATTTCCTCATAATTCAGGGAAAGCGACGGGGTAACTGTACCATGCTTTGAAGACCTCCTGTATGTCTTTGTCCCAAAGCCCGTCGAACCAGAACTGTGACTCGCCGAAGGTGCCGGTTTCCCGGTTGCGGCTGAGCTGGCGTACAAGCATTGCAGGGGACATGAGAGCGTCTCCATTTTTGAGTATCATCGCCGGATTGAAGATGTCGGCGGAGGTCTTTTCACGGACGTAATACATGGTCTCATTAACGTCCGTATCGTAGGTGGCGGTGACATAACACTGCACTGTGAGCAGGTCGACGGCCCCTTCGGATATCCATCCTGGCCAGTCCTGCATGAGGACGCTTTCGCACCACGGATATTTGTTGGGGGCAAAGCAGACGATGAGCGAGGGCTTTATCGCCTTGAGTTCCGAGTGCATGCGGGCTGCGAAGGCGTTGAGACGCTGAAGGCGCCAGCGCACCCATGCCTCGTCGTTGATGCCGGCAGGCTCCATGCCTGTTTCGGCCTTGTACGCCGCGAGGGTCGCGGTATCGTATCCGGCGTTGCGAGGCATTGCAGGCAGGCGGTCGTCGCCTTGGACGCCGTCCACATCGGGATACTTCTGCACAGCCTCCTTCATCAGGTCAAGGATGAAATCCTGCACTGCCGGGTCATAGCCGTTGAGGTACCAGTCGTTGCCGTTGTAGTTGCATGGACTGCCGTCATCCTTTACTCCCAGCCAGTCGGGGTGCTTCTGCAGTAGAGGGTCCTTGTAATCGATGCGGCCGACCGCGTGCATGAATCCGTATTCGAACCACAGTATGACCTTGATGCCACGCTTGTGGGCTTCGGAGATAATGTCTGCGAGAGCATCTCCCGATCCATCGCTGTAACCACGGTACATATTGCCGCGCCGGGCGCTCTCCCAGTTGCTTTCGCGTGAGAGTACCTCGCTGTCCCAGCAGGTCTGAGTAGCTGCCCAGGAGCATACATACAGGCAGTTGAATCCCAGCTCCTGCATAAGGTCCAGAGACCTGCAGACCTGAGAGTAGGTAGAAAACGATGAACTGTGGGTCGGGGAAGGGAGATAGACGCCCCGTACGCCGCGGTCTTTGGGGTACAGGCTGGCTTCAAGCGTCAGTGTGCGCGAAGTGATGCCGTCCGCGGCTTTCACCTTGACTTCCCTTGGCTCGCTGAGGTCGATTCCGGCTGTTATGTCCGGATCGAAACTGAGTGCCTCGTCCGTATTGACACTAAGCACAACATTGGTGAGGTCTGCGCCCCATGGAAGTGTGAAATGCATTTTATCCGACGCGGGAACCGTCACGAGGAAGCGCGACGCCGTGATGCTCCTGATTGCTGTGGAGGACGACGGCCGTACCGTGACGGAGACGCTGTATTTCATGGCGGCTCCCGTTGGGTCGGAAAGATAGATGGCTTTGAAATACCGCAAATCTACCATAGCTCCGTCGGCCGGCTCGGACTGAAGCCCCTCGGGCAGGGAGATCAGGAATCTGCTCTCCCCCGGGGTGCTCCCGTAGGGGAGCGTTATGCCTACGCTGTGGGCAGAGTTGTCTATCTCTATGTCAGCCTCGGGGAAATCCGGGAGGGACACGGACAGCACACTCCACTGCACACCGCCTTTGTCAGGTCCCGGAGAGGAACCGCAGGAGACGGGCTGAAGGCACAGGCATAGAGCCAGGAGTACCAGAGCTATGGGATTGCGGTGATTCATTGTCTTGGTTTACTTGACGTGGAACAGGGAGAGTCCGGCGCCGGGCACATAGGAAGCGATGTAGATCTCACCGCCTACGATGCGGAGGATGCTGTTGCCGAGTCCGTTGCCGTTCTTGTCTGCGGTGATGTCATTCTGCTCGGGATCGCCAAGGCCATACTTGTAGGTATGGCCGGGAGTCTCGAGGGAAGCCTGCAGGCTCTCGCCATTGAGCTCGGTGAGGCGCATCTGGCCATCCTGATAGCTGTTACGCAGTACGACGTAGGTCATGTAATCCTGCTCGTTGAAGCTGAAGAAGCGGATTCCGTGCAGAGGGTTGGCGAAGTAAGCGCCGGGCAGCTCGAGGAGAGTGGTGGCTGTGCCGCCTTCGACCTTGAAGAGACGGGACTTTGCGCCGGGGCCGCCGCCGATGTACTGGGTATCGTCATACTTGTACATTGCGCTCCAGTTGCCCTGCTTGGCGTCGTAAGCTACGACTTCTGCAGTGGTGGAGATGGCTCCGTCCTTGACGGTGAATACATAGGCTTTCTGCTGCGAGGTGAAGTCGTGGAACCAGATCTTACCATTGGCCCAGTTGCCCTCGACGCTCATCTGGTCGCCGATTCGGGCAGCTTCAGGAAGATGGTAGGAGAGGACCTTCTCGGGATTGGAGTCAATGCCGTCCCACTTCCAGATCACGAATTCGCTTGCGGTGCTGTTGACCATGTTGCTGAGGAGCACGACGGAGCCGCCTTCAGCCTTGTCCATGGTAGCAAGTGCGCAGGAGCCGAACACGCCGCCGGCCTCGTAGCCTTCCATAGGCATAGCCTTGACATTGGCGGGATTCTTGACATCCACTGCATAGAGGGTCTTGTTGGTCTTGGCGAGATAGATGTAGTTGTCATCCATTGCCATAGTACGCATGTTCTGGTCGGAAGCGGGAATAACCTCGGTCCACCATGTATCGGCGCCGGCGGTTACGGGCTTGACATAACGTCCCCAAACCCTCTCAACCTCGTTGATACCGGTGGTGATAGCCTTGACGTTGACGGTCTCGGTGACCTCGTCGCACTTGAGTACGAAGTCCACGCCGGCCACCTTGTCAGTGAAGTCAATCTCGTTGGGCGCCTCTTCGGTAGCGGAGACGATTTCTACGCCACCCACGAACACCTTGGTGTTGGCAGGGGATACGGTGAAGGAAACAGGGAGTTTGCTGCGATCTGCAGAACCCTTAATCTTGAAGGAGTTGCCGGCGACTTCAACTCCTGCAACCATGAAGGAGGTGAAATGGGGCTCAGGCAGGGCTGCCTGGGCGGAGACGGTGTATTCCTCCGTCAGGGTGTTCTGCGTGAAGGTGACCTTCTGGCTGGCGCCAGCAGAGTAGTTGAAGGTAGATTTCTGAGGTTCTACGGCCACGTCCTCGGGGAGACCGACGAACTCAACTTCGAGAGCGGCAAGCTCTGCCTTGTCGGCGTAAGCCACTTCGATAAACACGGTCTTGTCGGCGGCGTTCACCTGCAGGAGATAGTCCTGAGAGAGGCCGTTGACCTGAACCATCTGGTTCTTGAGAACGAAATCAAAAACCGGTGCGGGTTCTTTCTTGCAGGCTGCAAGTCCCAGAACCATCAAAAGGGGAACAATTAATTTTTTCATTGTGGTTTTGAATTGGTTGTAATTAGGTGGTTATTTGGAAATTTTGCATGTCAGCTGGTATCGCGCCTCGGATCCATCGGCGGCGGTAATAACGAAGAACAGGGTTGTGGCCCTGAGGTCAAACATCCCTTCGAATCCATGCCCGAGGCCCTTTCCTGCCTCATCTGTCAGCTCAAGCTTTGCGGTTGCGGGAATCGTAGCCTCGATGCGACAGCGGGAGAGCTTGTCCTCGGTAATTATGCTGCCGTCCAGCCTGAAGACATAGCTGATCAGTCCTCTCTCCCTGTTGAAGGTGCCGGAGAGCAGATTGACTTCGGCCTTCCGGGTGGGATTCTCCGGGTCATAATATACATAGCACTTCAGCGAAGACAGGGTTTTGTCTCCGGATGCGGGGGTGTATTCGGGTTTGGCGCAGCCTGTAAGCGCGGAGAGCGCGAGTGCAAGCGCAGTAATAAGTATGGCTGTCCTTTTCATCACCAGTCGCTGTTTTGTTCCGCAAGGGTATTGTTGCTTATCTCTGTCTGGGGTATGGGGAAGCGGTCGAAGCGTTCAGGATAGCGTCTGGGGCTCAGGTCGCAGGAAATGCTCTCGGCGCGGAAAGTCCCATCAGCATTGCGGTGCCAATACACTCCGGTATATCTCTTGCCGTCCAGCACGGAAGCAGCCCTGCCTGTGCGGCGGAGGTCCCAGAATCTATGACCTTCGAAGCATAGCTCAATCGCTCTCTCCTTGAGGATAAGATCCAGAGCGCTGTCCCATGAATTCACCGGAGCGGTATAGACATCCCCTCCGAATCGGGCTTTGCGAAGTGCAGCTACTTCAGCTCTGGCTTCGGGATATTTGCCCTCGTGAGCGAGACATTCGGCGAGTATAAGTACCATCTCGCTGTAGCGGAACTCCGTCCAGCTCTGGTAAGAGCCGTCCACCACATAATCGCGGTTGCTCTCGTCGAGCAGCTTGCGCATGTAATATCCGGTGACAGTGTTGCCGGGAGAGTTGATTTCCCCGTATGGCATGTATTTCTGGTCAACTCCACCCTCGAAACACTCTATGTTGCGTCCCTTCCATACTGCCCTGTTGTACAGTATGTCCCTTTGGAGCCGAGGGTCGCGCGATCCGACGTTCTCAGGAGTTATGAAGCGACGGGATGCGTCGGAGGTATTGAAGGGAGTGCCGTCGGCGTTGTCGTACATGTCCACGAATTCCTGCGTGGGTCCTGCAAGGCCCCCTCCGTAGCTTCCGCTCAGGCAGACATCGCCCGGCTGGGAATACTTGGAGTCGAACAGGTGGGTGTACTCACGCGCCTTGAATTCGCTGCTCCATATAGGCTCCCGGCTGTCTTCGAAGCCGTAGAGACCGGAGCTGCGAATGAAGCCGACAGCTTCTGAAGCCAGCTCATACCTGCCGGCATACAGCATTGCCCTGGCTTTGAGGGCGAGGGCTGCGTAGCGGTTGAGCCTGCCGCGTGCCGCGGCCGGTTCGGGCAGATGTGCGGCTGCAAAATCGACATCTTCCTGTACTAAGTCCCACGACTCGGCAAGAGAGGCCCGGGCGTGGTTCTTGCCGGCGGCGTTCATCTCGGATATGCTCCTGTACAGGATGGCTCCGAGGTCATCCTTGGCTGATGCATGACAGCGCATAATCAGGAAGTATGACCACGCCCTGAACAGACGGGCCTCAGCCTCAAGCCTGTCTCCGTCTTCCTGTGAGAATGTCGCGCGGTATTTATCGAGCCCGCCAAGATACTCGTTGATGCGCCGTATCCAGCCGTAGCAGGTAGTCCATGAGTCGAAATAGTTGCGGCTTACATTCTGCTGGCCGTCAACCGTCATGATGAGGTTGCAGTCGCCTGTGCCGGCCACTATAGCTCCGTACTTGAGTATGTCTGTAAGCCCGTCGGAGAGGTTTGAATTGCTGCCTCCGAGAGCACATGAGCCGTAAGGGCTGAACTGCCAGGCTTCCTTGTAGAAGTAATTGAGGTACAGCTCGGCATTGTTCAGGTCCTTGAATGCATAAGCCATGTCGTAGCGGTCGGTGGGGGATAAATCCACCGAGCTGCACGAAGCGCAGAGAAGCGCAGCGGCTGCGAGGATTGTTACTATCCGTGAAGCTTTCCTGTCCATGGCCTTTTAGAATATGAGGTTGATGCCCAGACTCCATACCCTCTGCTGGGGATAGTAGCCGTTGTTGACGCTCGGCGCTTCGGGATCGAGCCCCAGGGCGTTAAGAGCCGAAATCGTGAACACGTTGGTGCCGCTGAGGCTCAGCTTGACCTGGTCTATTGCGGCCCGGCGTGTGAGCGCTACCGGCAACGTGTATGAGAGGATAGCGTTCTTGAGCCTCAGGTATGAGGCGTCCCTGCGCCAGAAGTCGCTGCCTATTGCGTTGTTGGAGCTCGACGCGGTCCCCAGACGGGGGTACTGCGCATCGGTGTGGTCCGGCCTCCAGCTGCCTTCCACCAGGTACTTGGGCGGATTGCTGCCCCATTTGAACGCCTGAGTGAAATAGGTGCCGTCGGAGAAGCCGAGTGCGGTATATGTGCCGCAGAGCATTATGTCAGTCATCGCGGCCCCCTGCATGAAGAGCGACAGCTCAATGCCTTTCCATGACAAGGTCAGGTTGCCGCCGTACATTATCTTGGGGATCTGCGAGCCGGCAATCCAGGTGCGGTCTTCGGCGGTGATCCTGCCGTCGCCGTTGAGGTCCTTGTAGCGTATGTCACCCAGTCTGACACCGTCACTTGTGGCGGGCAGGTAGAGCAGTTCCTCTTCGGTCTGGTAGAGCCCTTCGGACACATAGCCGAGCACCTCACCGAGGTTGCGGCCGATTCGGCTCTGCCATGGCGGGGCATTCTCACTGTCGTTAGTTGAAATGTATCTGTTGTCGGCATAGGACATGTTGGCGGATACGGCGTAGTGCAAATCGCCAACTGTACGCGAATGTCCCAGGGTCAGCTCGAATCCGCGCACATCCACGACGCCCTTGTTGACAATAGAAGGATAATTACCTCCGATTGATGGAGGGAAGAGCCCTGATTGCGACTGGAGTATCCCAGTTGTAAGTTTATAGAAGACATCCGCCTCCAGGGTCAGTCCGCCCTGCCAGAGGGAGAGGTCCAGACCGGCGTCCCATGTGGTGGTCTTCTCCCAGCTTATGTCGGAGTTGGGTATTGATGTAGTGTATATGGACTGGACGGTATTGCCGTTTATCACGACATCGGGATTGCTCGTTAGTCCCACGCCCTGTACATACAGGAAGTCGGATATGGAATCGTTGCCGAGTATTCCCCAGGAGGCTCTGAGCTTGAGGTTGTCCATCCAGCTGCGTGCCTCCTCCATAAATCCCTCCTCAGAGAGACGCCAGCCTGCGGAGACGGCGGGGAAGATCCCCAGCCTGTGCTCAGGAGCGAACTTGGCGGACCAGTCAGCACGCAAGGATGCCTGCAGCAGGTAACGTCCGTCGAGGGAGTAATTCACCCTGGACAGGAGACCCTGCCGTCCGGTATAGCGCCTGTGTCCGATGACAGATCCCGGGGTTATCTCGCCTCCGAAGTCCAGGTCGGGTATCTCCGTAATTACGAAGTTCTGTCTGGCGGCGGAGAAAGTGGCGAGGGAAGTGCCGCTCTGCTCCCAGACGAGGTCTGCCCCCAGCTCATTGCGCCCGAATGCACGGTTGTAACTCAGCTGAGCCTGCAGGGTGTATCTGTCCTGGAACTCGTAGGTCTGAGTAAGCTGATTGATGCCGGAGGACCAGTGGGGCGAGTTTGTGTCTGTAAGTATGACACCGCCCTGTCCGTCGGAGCTCCCGTACTGGGGAGTGGCGATCGAATAAGGCAGCATGAGATGCTTCTGCAGGGTGTTGCGAAAATCATATCCGGCCATTAACCTTGCCGTGAGGCCCTTAATGCGCTCGGCTTCGTACTGGAGGCTGAAGGAAGTCTGCACAAACGAGCTTACCTTGTCTCTGAATCCGGAGAGGTCCCTGGCTACAAGCGGGTTCATATATCCGGTGTAACGGCCGTCAGGCAGGACAGGATTGGTGGTAGGCCTCGCCGATATGGTGTAGAAGACTATGTTCTTGTACCCGTATTCCTTGCCGCCGTTATCGAGCGATGCGGTGGGATCGCTGCTGCCTGCAGTGACCCCGGGTTGGTGGCGATTCTCAATACGCCCTGAGACATCCATCTTGAGGACAAGACGCTCGCTGAGGTTGACGTCCACGTTGGAACGCAGGTTGTATCGCTTGAACCAGACATTGTCTATGATACCGTCCTGGTCCAGGACACTGCCGGCCACGAAATACCGGGCCTGCCTGTTGCCTCCGGAGATGCTGACATTGTGATTGTGCCCGACCGCGGCTTTCTTGAATATAAGCGAGAGCCAGTCAACATTGCCGAATACGCCCTGAGGATCGCCTCCGTTTGCAACATATCCGCCCTGCTCGTCGGAATACTCTCTTGAAATGCCGTCCAGATCGGTTGCCAGATTGTGCCAGTAGACGTATTCGGGACCGTCCAGGAACTCGGGCATGGATGCGTTGGTCGAGAAGTTCAGGCTTCCGTTATACGTGACGGTCGGCTTGGTAGCATCGCCGCGTCTGGTGGTCACCAGAATTACGCCGTTAGCGCCCTTTACGCCATATACCGCAGCCGAAGCGGCGTCTTTCAGGATTGTTATGTCGGCTATCTCGCTCGGGTCAAGGTTGGCGAAATCACGCTCCACACCGTCCACAAGCACAAGAGGAGTGGATGTGCCGGTAGTGGATATGCCTCGAATATAGATGCTTGCGTCATTCTCACCGGGCAGTCCGGAAGTCTGGCGAGATACCAGTCCGGGGAGTTTGCCTCCGAGCAGGGAACTCACATTGTCGGACGGGAGTTGCTGCAAGGTCTTGGACCCAATAGAAGCCACGCTTCCCGTGATGTTGCCTTTCTTCTGGACTCCGTAGCCCACTACCACGGCTTCGTCAAGCAGCTTGGTGTCAGGCTCCATGACAATGGTGAAGTTCCGCACGGCTCCGACAGGCTCCCTGACTTCCCTGAACCCTATGCACGCAAATACAAGTACGGAAGAGCGCGAAGCTACTTCTATATGGAAACCACCATCCAGGTCGGTCAGGATGCCGTTGGAGGCGACACCCTCCTCGTAGACGGCTACTCCGGCAAGCGGTTCTCCGTTTTTCTCCCTCACCACACCCTTTACCGGGACGGCGGCTGAGAGCGCAGCACCTGCAAGGAGCAGGGCAGACAGTGAAACGGCCAGATGTTTACAAATCATATGTCAGACCGATGGTGAGGATACTGTTGAAGGGCGTGAGGTGAGAGCCGCCGTAGGGCATGCGGCCGCCGCAGTCCTCCTGCAGGCCGGCATTGAGGTGGAAGCCATTGCAGCCGACTGTGAGGGCTGCTCCCCATCCCAGGCCGAAACTGCCGTAGCCCACATTGGCGGTGACGCCCAGCCAGTTGCAGGGATTCCAAGCCAGGACGAAGCGTCCGTCAGCATACTCCATGCTTTCCATCTTGCTGTATGTCCCCGTTGCACCTATGCTGAGGGGCCTGTAGAAGGGCAGATCCCAGCGCACTGCCGCATTGGAGGTGAAGGGGATAGCCTTGAAAGCTCCCTTCTTCTCGCCGGCCTTGAGCGTGAGACTCCCGAGGAAATCGTCCTTAAGCTGCGTGAACTGTCCGGCAAGTTCGCCGCCCTGAATCTCTTCGATGCTGAGATCAGTGACTCCCTCGAAAGTGACGGTGCCGCCGGACTGTCCGGCGTTGCCGTAGTGCCACAGCAGTCCTCCGAGGTCAAGTACCGAGAGCGATATGCTCAGGCCTTCCACCGGGGTGATGAGCACTCCCATGTCAGCTGCGAGGCCTATTCCGGAAGGCAGCTTCCACCTGTCCCTGGCGCTCAGAGCCAGAGGGTTGAAGTCCAGGTTGCCATCTTCGCTGACGCCGATTTTGCGCCAGCCGCTCGTGAGATCGAGGTCTGCGCCCACTGTGGCCGTGTATTTGTCCTCGTTCATAGACAGGGTGAACTCATTGACATTGTAGTCCGCGGAAGCGAGGCCGATGAGCAGCTTGGGACGCACACCGAAGCTCAGCCAGTCAGACACCTTGTGTGACCAGCCGTAGGCTACTTCAGCATAGAAATTGCCGAAGGCGCGCAGCCCGCTGAGATCGTATGCGGTCTCGACACTGCCCAGTTTGAGTATGGAGAACAGCTCCTTGGGCATGCTGGCCGCCATGTCGCCGCGGACATTGAGCTCCAGGGTATGGTAATCGTCGCCCCGGCGCCAGCCGTAGGAGGCTATGCCGAAGTTGAAGCTGTTGCTTAACCAGTTGTCGTCCTGGAGGCTGCCGAGGAACTGCTCGGCACCCACACTCGGGTGCAGGGCCGTAACAATCTTGCCTTCAGTGGGATACAGGAAGCTCGAAGCTCCGAAATTCGAGCGTGCGAGACCCTGCCATTGAGCCAGGCTGAGGATATCGCCTTCGTTCCGGATGGCAGGATTATACTTGTATGCGAGTTTATACCCGTCGAGGAAGAATCCTTCGGTGAAACTCTGGGCTGCTGCCGGCACTGCGGCAAATACCGTCGCCGCGAGGGCGAATAAAAGACTCTTTCTCATTATTCGGGTATGGTGAATCCACCGCTCAGACGGGCGGAGGAAGATTTGACATAGAGGCCCTGGGAGGCCGTAATTGCTATGGGCTCAAGGCCCTCCTGTGCGGCTACGGAGAGCGTAAGACGCACATCTTTGATATCGGGAATGGTCCCTTCAGCTGCGCCGAGATCAATCTTGAGGGTGCTCATGGCCGGCTTGTCAGGAGTGCCGCCGTCGATGCGCAGGCCTTCGGTCACGCTGATGTTCTCATCTACTTCGAGACTGCCCTCGGGTGCGTCATCCGCAACGACCGGTTTGAGCACTTCTACCTTTTCAAGGGTAAATGCAATAGGCAGGGTGTTCTCTACTTCAAGCGTGACGGTGCCGCTGTGCAGGTTGTATCTGCCTATTTCGAGGCCCAGGTCATCAAGATCGATTTCGAGGTTATTCAGTGCGAAGGTGGGTCCGACACCCAGACCGCAGCGGTGCTTGTATTGGATTGACAGGACGGAGTTGCCGTTCTTGTTGCTGAGGCGGGTAACCGGATTTGCCGGCATGTCGAACTTGAGGTCGCTCAGGTAAATCGCGCTTACCGCGTCGTTTATATCAGCGGGGAGGGCAAAGCTGCCGAAAGCGCCGCCGCCACCGCTCAGCTTCTCCATAGTGGCGAAATCTGACTCGTATGAATACATCCATGAGGCGTCAAGGCATTGTACCGAAGCCTGGCAGCTCACGGGCACGTCGATATAGAAGGGATTGGAGAACGAGAGATTCACGGTTTGGTTCGTAACGCACAGGCCGATGTAGCTTAGAAACAATGCAGGACCGCCCGGGCTGGCATAGGGGGATCCGGCATCCCATATGAACGGACTCGACACATCTCCCTGACTCTTCTCAATCTCGTAAACATTGATGCTGTACAGGTCGCCCTCGTCCTCCATATAGAGCATGCCGTCCTCATCGACCTTAATAAAGTTGGAAATCAGACTCAAGGTGCCGTCGGACGCGAGCAACTTGTCCAGCAGCGAGCCAAGTGTGACAGGACCTATGCTCCCGATCGGTACTGCTATTTCGTCCCCGAAGAGGGTTACCTCCGTGCTGACGCCTTTACCCTCAGTGTCATAATCCCAGTTCACGCATCCGGCAAGCAGGAGGCTTCCCGCGAGGAATGCGAGCGGTAGTGCTTTCTTATACAGTGGATTCATACTATATGGTTATATCTACGCAAATATAATAAAAAAAACCGTACCTTTGAACTATGGAAAAGAATAATGAAATACCTGTCCTGCTGCTCACCGGTTACCTCGGGAGCGGTAAGACCACACTTGTCAACCGCATACTCAACAACCGCCGCGGCATACGCTTCGCGGTCATAGTCAACGACCTCGGCGAGGTCAATATAGATGCCGACCTTATCGGTCAGGGCGGCGTCGTTGGCAAAAAGGACGACAGCCTCGTAGCGCTGCAGAACGGATGCATCTGCTGCACCCTCAAGAGCGACCTGATTGAGCAGCTGCGTGAAATAACCGCCGGAGCCCGCTTCGACTATATATTAATAGAGGCCAGCGGCATATGCGAGCCTGAGCCTATCGCTCAGACCATATGCTCTATTCCATATCTTGGTCTTCAGATGGATGCCACTCCGGTGCTGGACTGCATAGTGACGGTGGTGGATGCCGCCCGCATGCAGAGCGAATTCGGCCTCGGAGATGCCCTGAAGCGCACTGACCTTGACGAGGATGACATCGAGAACCTGCTTATCCAGCAGATTGAATTCTGCAACATTATCCTGCTCAACAAGGCTTCGGATGTCACTCCCGACGAGCTCGGAAGGCTTACCGCCGTCATCCGTTCGCTCCAGCCCAAGGCCCGCATCATACCCTGCGACTACGCGGAGGTGGAGCTCGACAGCATTGTCGGAACCGGGATGTTCAATTTCGACGAAGTGATGGGCTCGGCCACCTGGATACGCGAGGTTGAAGGCCATCACGATGACCACCATCATCACCACGATCATGAAGAGGGTGAGGCAGAGGAATACGGTATCGGCACCTATGTGTATCAGGCCCGCCAGCCGTTCGATATCAACACCTTCGACCGCTTCGTCGCGAAGCTCTGGCCCAAGGGCATCATCCGCGCCAAGGGCATATGCTATTTCAGCCAGGAGTTCGACACCTGCTACCTCTTCGAGCAGGCCGGCAAGCAGTTCTCCCTCAAGAATGTGGGAGCCTGGTTCGCTACCATGCCGGAGGAGGAGCTGCGGTACAAGCTCGCTACAGAGCCCGACCTTAAGGCCCAGTGGGACCCCTTCTATGGCGACCGCATGCAGAAGCTTGTATTCATCGGGCAGCATCTCGACACTGATTTCATCAAAAAATCGCTCGACGACTGTCTGTTCGAATAGTTCAGGCAAGGATATTGCCTGCTACTATGATATAAAATGACAGGCAGAACCCTCACCCTGTAGTCATTCCGGCCGAAGAGCCGGCATCTCCTACATGTGCCTTATGGCACAGTCGATGGTGTTGCGGATGACCATTGCGATGGTCATCGGGCCGACGCCTCCGGGGACGGGGGTAATCCATCCGGCGCGCTTCGATGCAGCCTCGAAGTCCACATCACCCGCTATCTTGCCTTCGGGAGTGCGGCTGATGCCGACGTCAATCACGACGGCCCCGGGCTTGACCATATCTCCGCTGACGAGCCCCCTGTGGCCGGTTGCGGACACCAGGATGTCGGCGCTCAGTGAGAGTTCCTTAAGATTCTTCGTATGGGAGTGCGCCACCGAGAGAGTGGCGTTTTCCTTAAGCAGCAGTGCCGAGAGAGGCTTCCCGACCAGCATGCCCCTGCCGATAACCAGGACATGTGCACCGTCGATGGGCTGCCCGGTTGACTTGATCATGCTCACTACGGCTCTCGGAGTGCAGGGCGGCACGGTGTCCGGCCCGGCGGTGATGCCCAGCTTCATGCCGGCGAACCCGTCCACATCCTTGCCGGGGTCTATGGCGGCGATTACAGCCTCCCTGTCAATGTGGTCCGGGAGAGGAAGCTGGACGAGGACGCCGTCGATGCGGCTGTCGGCATTGAGACGGCTGATAAGCGACAGAAGCTCCTCCTGGGTGGTCTCGGCAGGCAGGCGGTGCACCTCGGAGTACAGCCCCACCTTGCGGGCGGCGTTCTCCTTGTTGCGCACATAGATGGTGCTGGCCGGGTCATCTCCCACAAGCACGGCGCAGAGTCCCGGGGGACGTCCGTATTTGCTGGCATATCCTTCGACCTCAAGCCGCATGGCATCGTACTGCGCCGCGGCCAGAGCCTTTCCGTCAATTATCTGAGCCATAATGTAAACTGTCTTCAATTCTGTATTCAAGCACCTTGCTGCGGATATCCCCGGGGCCGAACAGATCCAGGGACATATGCTTCTGCGTCTCCGTCAGCACCCTTTCGGGGATGAGCCCCACTATCTCGGCGCCGGTTACCCGTGCGCCCCGGGCCTCTGCAGCCCTGCTCACTTCGGTATATGCCACATGCAGTGGAGTGGCGAGGGAGTCGCATATGTTCATTGAGACCTGCGCGCAGCCGTATTCCTCTATGTACCAGCCTATTGCCTTGCAGCCTTTGAGTGTGCCGGGCTGCCACTGCGAGCCGACCTTGCGGCCTTTTTCGCGCACGTCCATGGCTATCTCAGAGGCTAGCTCCGCGGACTCCGAGTCAAGGTTGAAGTTGACTGCTATGAGGAAATCGCGGGCTCCAACGCAGGTTGCGCCGCTGCGGGCTACTGTGTCGTTATACTGCTCCGGGCTGAAATCAGGCCTGCGCGCCGGGTCAGCAATCTTATCCGGCAGGGATTCATATCCTCCGGCGCGACAGACTGCCAGATTACTTCTGCCGGGCTTCAGAGCGGCCGCGCCGTAGAGGTAGCAGGGGATGCCAAGCTCTGTGAAGATGCGCTCCGCAAGGCTTCTGGCCAGGGCGGTGCATTCTTCGAGAGTGACTCCGGAGACCGGTATCAGAGGCAGTACGTCGGTTGCGCCTATACGGGGATGCACGCCGTGATGGGTGCGCATGTCTATGAGCTCCTGAGCCTTTGCGACTCCCCGGAAAGCTGCCTCACAGACCGCTTCGGGCTCTCCTGCGAAAGTGACCACCGACCGGCCGGCGGACTTCCCGGACTCGCGGTCCAGGACGCTCACCCCGGGGCATGCGGCGATGGCCGCGACGATACGGTCAACGACCTCCCCGTCGCATCCTTCGCTGAAATTCGGCACACATTCGACCATCCTCTTCATACGCAGTGCAAAGATTTAAGAAGCAGGGCTACATCAGGCCGATGAGCTTGCTGCGCGAAAGGAGACTGTTGCCGAGGCCGGCGGCCTTGCGCTCGAGGGTAGAGAGCTTGATCTTGGAGTCTGAACTGACGCGGGACAGGGAGTGCTTGTTGACAGCGGTCCTGATGGGCAGGAGCAGATAGTCCTTGCCGACAATGAGGCGGCCTCCCACAACTACCAGACCGGGATTGAAGATGTTTATCACACCGGCTATCGCGCGTCCGAGATTGTCGCCTATCTCGCCGAGGCACTCGATAGCGAGCATGTCCTCTTCGACCAGAGCGCCCAGGATTTCATCCAGCTCGACGTCGCCGCGCTTCTTGTAAATGGCTGACAGTGAGGACATCCTCCCGTCATGGAGCTTCTCCAGCATCATGCGGTGCAGAGCTGAACCGGAAGCGCCGGTCTCCATGCATCCGACCTTGCCGCAGCGGCAGATGATGTCGTTGTCCAGCAGAGGGAAATGCCCTATCTCGCCGGAGAATCCGGATTTGCCGTAGTAGAGCCTTCCGTCGAGCACCATACCCATGCCAAGTCCCCAGCTGAGGTTGATGCAGACCATGTTGCGGTCGGCGTCAGGACGGGTCATGAACTCTGCGTATGCCATGGCGCGCGAGTCGTTCTCGATGGTAACGGGTACCCTCAGCTCCTTCTCGAGCTCTGCGGTGAGGGGTATGTCCTCGCTCACGAAATAGGTGAGGCTGTAGCCCATCTCAGGGTTAACGCGGCCGGAGAGGCTGACACCCACTCCAAGTACCTTAATCCAGGGGATGCCAAGGCCTGTGACCTTGTCGATAATCAGGCGGCACATACTCCTGAACGATGCCACATCCGCTTCGAGCACGAACTCTATGTCCTGCAGGAAGTCCACCAGACCTCCCTTGAAGTCAGTCACCGCGATGTGGAAATGGTGTCTCGCGACATCCACACCCACGAAGAATCCGGCATCGGGGTCCAGACCGAAGATGCTGGGGCGGCGTCCGCCCGAAGTGCCTACCTTGCCTTCGTCACGCACAAACCCTTCGGCAATCAGCTCGCCCACCAGCTTAGTTGCGGTAGGGACGCTGATTGACAGGTCACGGCTGAATTCAGCAATGCTTGAATTGCCGTTCTGAATGCATTTGCGGAGTATCTCGCGCTTAATCTGGGCATTCTTGGAAGTCTTGTCAGATAGGAAAGTTCCGGTCATGGCAGTAGTGATGCTGGAGTACAAAAGTATTAATTAATTACTATATTTGTCAAACTTTTTGAAATTTTTTCAAAATGCCCTTTTTCAAAAAGAAACATCTGGTCTCGTCTATGCGGGCCAAACTCACGCTCAGCTGGCTCCTGATAGGTGCTGTCTTGCTGATATCCGCTGTGATATCGGTGTTCGAATATAAGCACATGAGCAGCTATGTGTCCGACCTTATAGCGGACGACATCAGCAGTATCAATGTGGCACAGAAGCTCTCGGACATCACTGCCGAATACAACCTTGAAGTGCTTGCAGTGATAGGTGACGAGGATCGCAGCGAGATTCCTAACTACGACGACAGCTATTTCATCTCACATGTAGACAAGCTGCGCTCTTCGGTCCCGACCAACGCGATTCAGCCTCTGGCGGATTCGGTACTCTATAACTATTCCGCCTACATGCTCACTTCGCTGGAGCTCCCGGATGTGCTGGTGTCGGATTTTATAGATTCCCGCGCCTGGTACTTCGACCGCCTGCAGCCGCGCTACAGGGCACTGAGCCGCAGTATCTCGCTGATGCTCGATGAGATACAGACTGACCTGCGCAAGAACTCCGAGGATTTCGACCATGGATTTTTCCGCAGCATAATCCCCAGCATAGTATCTCTCGAAGTCGGACTGCTGCTTATCCTGATGCTGCTCTTCTACGTGCTGGCATACTATGTCAATCCGCTGTACAAGATGCTGGATTCGCTGAACGCCTATCTGGATGTGGACAAGCGCTACAACTATGAGTTCGACGGAGACGACCAGCTCTCGGAGCTTAACCGCTGCATCACCGAAATTACTGCGGAGAACCAGCTCCAGAGGCGTCGTATTGCAAGACTGAAAAACCCCGCAACGGATGAACCTGAAGGCAATCAGCCGTAATGTCGGCGCCGCACTGCTGGTGAGCTCGCTCTTTATGCTGCTCTCAGCCGGAGTGTCCCTGCTCGACGACAGGGACAGTTCGTTTACGCCGTTGCTGATCAGCTTCTTCATCACATTTATAGTAGGTGTCTTCCCATTTATATTCGTAAGACGTGCCTCGCACATCTCCCTGAAGGAGGGTTACCTTATAATAGTACTGTCGTGGCTGCTGTCGTTTATCTTCGGCATGCTGCCATACGCTCTCTGGGGCGGACCGTTCACCCTCTCCAACGCATGGTTCGAGAGCGTGTCGGGCTTCACCACATCGGGAGCTACCATCCTCGCCGACATCGAGGCCGTCCCTCACGGACTGCTGTTCTGGAGGGCTGCGACCCACTTTATCGGAGGCTTGGGAGTAGTGGTCTTCCTGCTGCTTATAATCCCAAACACAAGTCCGATGAAGCTTCGCCTGACCAATATGGAGCTGTCGTCGCTGAGCAAGGGAGGCTATTCGTCCAATACCAACCGTACCACTTACATATTCGCTTATGTATATATAGGCATCGCCGTTATAGCTTTTGTCGCCTATGTGATAGCGGGCATGACTCCGTTCGATGCGGTGTGCCATGCTTTCAGCGTATGTGCGACGGGCGGATTCAGTACCAGGAACCTATCTATAGGAGGCTTCAATTCCACTGCTATAGAGGTAATTACGCTGGTGCTGATGATAGTGGCTTCGTGCCATTTCGGACTCATATATCTGTCGATAGTGGGACGGACGCTCAAGCCGCTCAATAATCCGGTGCTGAAGTTCTACCTTATCTCGCTGGCCGTCATCTCGCTTGCCGTGGGCATTTCGCTCAAGGTCGGCGGAGCGGAAGAGTCCCTCGGTACAGCCATCTGGCATGGCGCCTTCCAGACAGTCTGCATAGCATCGACCACCGGATTTGCGATAGTGGACAATGCTTCATGGCCGCTGCTGCCGTCGCTGTTTATAATGCTCATCGGTGTGATGTGCGGCTGTGCCGGCTCGACATCGGGCGGTGTCAAGGCTGACCGCGTGCTGGTATTCTTTAAGACCGTAGGCCGTCAGATCTCGAGGATTCTGCATCCTTCGTCCGTCAATGAGGTAAAGATCGGCAAGCGCGTGCTGCGTGACGAGGAAGTAATGCCCCATGTGCTCTACATAGGACTCTACTGCATACTGATTGCGGTCTCCGTCATACTGGCCAAAGCTGCCGGCGTGAACGACTACAGCGCGTTCTCGGGCTCGGTGGCATCGCTTGGCAACCTGGGCCCAGCCATAGGTGAGATAGGCAATTTCGGCAACTACTCAGGCCTCAGCGATTCGGCCAAATTCCTGTTCTCCTTCGATATGTTCCTTGGCCGTGTGGAAATCTATCCTGTGCTGGCGGTCGTGGCGATGTTATTTGACGATCGCAAGAAGTGATGGGCCGCCCGGACTTCTTTTATTCCGATTTCATAGGGCATTTCTCGCAGGACCCGACACCCTGCCAGGATCGCTTCTTCCGTGGCCTGGCGGAGTTTCTGGTCGCAGATGACGGGGATATCTTCGTGCTGGACGGCTATGCCGGCACCGGTAAGACCACAGCCGTAGCGGCGGTAATCTCATCCCTCAAGGGCATGGGTTTCGGCTGCGTGCTGCTGGCTCCCACAGGCCGTGCTGCCAAAGTGCTTTCGCGCATGGCAGACACTCCTGCGCACACTGTGCACAAGCAGATTTACCGTCAGAAATCCATGGGAGACAACGGCTTCGGGCAGTTCTCCCTGGCTCCCAACAAGTGCCGCAACACCCTGTTTGTGGTGGATGAGGTGTCGCTTATCGGCATCGACCAGGCGCAGCAGCCGGCCGCGGAATTCGGCAGCGGCAACCTGCTCGCGGACCTGGTGAGCTATGTGCGCAATG
>CAMZEI010000009.1 GCA_947305815.1 uncultured Bacteroidales bacterium
CTTCAGGGTGGTGAGGGAAGCCATGCCGGACGCGAAGCTGGCTTCGTACGTCGAGTGGAATCCCATCAACGTCGGTATCGTGGAGAACGGTCTCGGTGTCGAGAAGGGGAACGGCGAAGATGACTCGGTGGTCAACAGCAAGATAATGATGTACCTGAGCAACAATGACCCCACGCTGATGTTCGTGCAGTTCTCCTCGCCGGACGACATAGGTGAGGCCAACGGATTCGGGTCCGATATCTATCTGTCCACGATAAGCACCGTCGATGCGTTTGTCGGGATGATCTACAACAAGATACGGCAGAAAGGCCTGCTTGACGATACCCTGTTTATCGTGACCGCCGACCACGGCGGCATAGGCAACAGCCACGGCGGCGACACTGACGCCGAGAGGCGCGTGTTCCTCGGGGTCGCGGGCAAGACCGTGGCGGAAGGCACCATCGTGGACGCGGAACTGCGCGACGTAGCGGCGATCGCCGCTTATGCTCTGGGTGTCGAGTGCCCCTCCACCTGGACAGGCCGCGTGCCCACCGGTATATTCAAGGATGTAACTGAGGCCGGGCCTCACATGGATCCGGGCGCAGAATACCGCAATCACCAGACCAAGCCCACTCCGGCCCTCAGCGAGCTGCAGAGCGTGCTCGCAGGACACAATGTGGTGGCTTACCTGCCTTTTGACAACAATACAAGTGACGCTCTCAATGCAGTGCAGACTGTTCCTTCCGGGGATCTCAGCTACACCGATGCGTACTTCGGCAAGGGAGTGGATCTCAGCGACGGATATGTCACTCTGAAGGATGTATCGGTAGGGACCGAGTCCTTCTCCGTAGCATTCTGGCTGAAGGCTACACCTCTGGGTAACGAGAAAGCCGATCCTTCGCTAATCTCCAACAAGGATTGGCAGGAAGGCAAGTACAAAGGGTTCATCCTGTCTTACAGAGGCACCCGTGACTTGAAGTTCAACGTGGGCGACGGCAAGAACAGGATGGACTATGAACGGATTCTGCCCGGCAACTATGACACCGGCTGGATGCACGTCATCCTCACGGTGGACCGCCCGAACAAGAAAGTCCACATCTACTATGACTTCGCCATCGGAGGCGACGAGGCCAAAATCCCTGCGATACTTGCCAATACCTCATTCGACTCCATGCCTCTCAATATCGGCCAGGACGGCACAGGCAAGCTGGAGTACAAGCTTCCCGCGGTCATGGACGAGTTCATCATGACTTCCGATGTACTGAGCGAGTCTGACATCGCAGCACTCAAGGCATATTACGAAAAATAGCGCACACCCTTGAAAAAGTTCTTTTTCATACTTTGCTTCCTCGCCCTGTTGCCGCGTACCGGCTATTGCCAGACCGGGAAGGATACGCTGCTGGTCGCGACTTTCAATGTCCGCTTCCTGGACGACAACCGTCTTGACTACGATTACAAATTCGGCGGACAGCCATGGATGGTGCGCCGCAGCGCGGTGAGGGAGTTCGTCGCTCAGAACCCGCTGGATATCATAGGCTTACAGGAAGTGAGGCGCACGCAGGCGGCCGACCTGGAGGAGGATTTCGGGGGCGAGTGGTTCATCTACTGCCCCGGACGCCTCAGCGGAGGCAAGATGGTCCGCACTTCCGACGAATCTACGGGATTCATGTTCCGCAAGTCTCGCTTCAATCTGCTGGGACACGGTTGCTTCTGGCTGAGCGAGACCCCCGGCGACACTGCATCCGTGCGCACCGGACAGCGCAGCCCGATAATCACGGCCTGGGCCCATCTGGAGGACAGATACGGACGGGACCTTTGGTTCTTCTCCGCCCATATCAGCTGGTCCGTGAAGGAGAATCCCGCCCTGCCCGACCAGGAGGTGGAGACCCTGCTGAGTCAGATGGAGCGCCTCACAGGATACAAGCGGTCGGAGTTCCGCACGGCACCCGTATTCCTCGTAGGAGACCTCAACAATACTCCCGAAGAATCCGCAATCAAGACTCTTGGGGGCTGGTTCAACGACGCGCGACTCACATGCCCGGAGACGGAATCCACAACGCGCAAGACCTTCCACTTCTGGGGTAAGGAGAAGTCTGCCGGCATCATAGATTACATCTTCTACGGCTCCGGCAATCCGCTGGAATACACAGTGGACGACCGCAGCTATGACCCGGAGGTGAAATACATCTCCGACCACTATCCGGTGCTGATGCGCATACATATGCCGCCTCAGAAATACTGCCTCACGCCCAAAGCCCCAGCGAAGCCGCGCTACAACGGTCCCGCGGTGCTCGGCGCAAGGCCGGGACATCCTGTGTATTTCCGTCTCCCCTTCTCAGGAGAGAAGCCCATGAAATACTCCGCCTGCCACCTGCCCAGGGGTCTCAAACTCGATCGCAAGAGCGGAGTCGTGAGCGGCTGCGTGCAGAAGGCAGGCGATTACCCCATAGTCTGGCGAGCCCGCAACAAAGCCGGCCGAGGCGAGGGCCGCATGACCCTCAAGGTCGGCGATACCATAGCCCTCACTCCCCCTATGGGATGGAACAGCTGGAACTGCTGGGGTCTCGAAGTCTCCCAGGAGAAGGTTATGGCATCCGCCAAGGCGCTCATAGAGAGCGGCCTCGCCGATTACGGCTACAGCTATATCAACATAGACGATGCCTGGCAGGGAGCTGAGCGCAGCGCCGACGGCACCCTGCTGCCCAACGAGCGTTTCCCCGACATAGCAGCGCTCGGAGACTGGCTGCATGGCAACGGCCTGAAGCTCGGTATCTATTCGTCGCCCGGCGACCTCACCTGCGGCGGCTGCCTTGGCTCTCTTGGCTATGAGCAGAAGGACGCGGACACCTGGGCATCCTGGGGCGTGGACTACCTCAAATACGACCTCTGCGGTTACCGTAAGCTGCTTAAACTGATGGAGACCGTAGGCAAGGCGGAGCATATCAAGCCCTTCCTCGTGATGAAGGACGCTCTCGCCTCTCAGCCCCGGGATATAGTCTATTCGATATGCCAGTACGGCCTCGAGGATGTGTGGACCTGGGGCGAGGAAGCCGGAGGCAATCTCTGGAGGACAACCGGAGACCTGACGGACAAATGGGAGAGGGTCGTGAGGATAGGATTCGTCAAGCAGCGCCCGACAGTCAGCTATTCGGGCCCGGGACACTGGAACGACCCCGACATGCTGGTAGTCGGCAAGGTCGGCTGGGGCGAGGGCCTCAGGGACACCCGCCTCACCCCGGACGAGCAGTATTCGCATGTATCGCTGTGGGCCCTGCTGGCGGCTCCCCTGATTATAGGCGGAGACCTCGCGGCCATAGACGAATTCACACTCAATCTGCTCTGCAATAACGAAGTGCTCGCAGTGGACCAGGATCCCCTCGGCAAGCAGGCAAGTCTCCTCCTGGAGGACGGCACCCTGCAGGTCTGGGGCCGTCCGCTGAGCGACGGGACCCGCGCAGCAGGCATATTCAACATGGGCGAGCTGCCCGTGAAAGTGGATGTGGCCGGACAGCTTGCAGCCGCCGGCATGACGGACACCGGATCCTGCCGCGACCTGTGGAGGCAGACGGCATGTCCCCAGAGCGTCCGCATCCCCGCTCACGGAGTCATCCTGGTCAAGACCGAAAGATAAACCGGGCCTGAAATGCGGAAATTACCCCTCATAATACTGACTCTCCTGCTGGCGGCGGCAAGACCGGCGGCCGGGCAATCCCCGACGCAGCAATCGCTGCTGACTTCGCGTCTGGACATGCAGGGGGGCCTCTCGGACAACTGCGTCAACGACATTGTCATGGATTCCCGCAAGTTGCTCTGGGTCGGCACCAACGCCGGACTGGACCTTTACGACGGGAGCAACATAGTGAGGGTGGCTTTCGAGGATGCCGTCAACGACATTCAGCCCGTAGTGTTTACGCTGGCCGAAGACCCTGCCGGGATAATCTGGGCCGGCACTTCCAACGGACTGTACCTCGTGGACCCGGACAGGCTCCGGATGAAGCGATTCACAGCCGTGGACGACGACCCCATAAGACTAATGCGCTGCAGCGCATCGGGACAGTTGTGGATTGCATATAAGGGACAAGGCATCGTAAGGGTCAATACCGCTGACAACTCCGTCTCAACCCTGCCACTCATCGCAGCATCCATCTGCTGCGACGGCCGTGGCGGCATCTGGGCAGTCGCACCTGACGGAGGGCTATGGCACTCCGGCGACGGCTCTTCTGAGCCTGAATGTGTGTCCGCGGACGCCTTTGCAGACATCCACGACATCAGCGACTGCCGTATCGAGAGCGCTGGAGCATATCTTTTCGTGGTGCATAGGGGGGGCAATTCTTACTATTTCAGGCTTGAGGACGGCTCCAAGGGCATACTCCCTGTCACCAGTAGGGTAAGAGAGGCTCTGCAGCACTCATCCGGCGACATCTGGCTTGCAGCCCGCGACGGCATCCACGTGCTGGACAGCAACCTCGCCATCAAGCAGGTGCTGCGCCCCTTCAGGGACAACTCTTTCAGATGTCTGGAGCCGGGCACCGGGGGCGGCGTCTGGGCCGGAACCCTCTTCGAAGGCCTGGCATGGATAAGTCCGGACAAGCTTGGCTATTCCAGATACTCCGGCAACCTCGCCGGGAGCCGCTTCAAGGCGCGTGATTTCGCCGAGACCCCGGACGGGCTCATCTGGATAGGCAGCGACACCAGAGGCCTCCTGTGTCTGGATCCGGCTCAGCCGGGCAAGCCCGCAAGGAAGCCTCTGCTCCAGGGTCACAATGTCTCGGGACTCATGGCCGAGGGGGACAAGCTCTGGGTCGGCACCATAGGCGACAACCTCCCTGTGATGCTCCTCGACACCAGGACAGGCAGGACCACCGCATATCCGGGCGCCGGCACTTCAGCGTACGCATTCTGCCGTGACGCATCCGGACGGCTGTGGGTGGGCGGCAAGGACGGATTTACCATAGGACGCGACAGGGACGGAGGACGCTTCGATCAGGAGGCTTCCATCCCATGCGCCCAGGTGTGCCGCATCGTATGCACCCAGGGAGGCGATGTCTGGGTGGCGAGCATTGCCGGCCAGGTATTCCGCTACACGCAGAGCCGGTTCACAACTTACAAGATACCCATCTCCAACATACTCACCGACATAGCCGTGGACGGCAAGGGGCGCGTCTTTGCGACTTCTGAGGGCGGCGGTCTGTGGCGCTATGAGCCGGGGACGGACAAATTCGAATCCGTGAGCGTAGCGGAGCCGCGACTTCTCAAAATAGCCCGCCAGGCTGACGGGGACCTGCTCTGGATCACCGGCGCGCACGGCATACACATTCTTAATCCCGATGACACCCGCAAGCTCCCCGTAATCACGCTGGAGTCGTTGGGCATCGACAGCTTCAACTACTCGTCCAACTTCATCTCCTCGGACGGGACCCTCTATGCCGGTACCTCGGACGGGTTTATATCATTCTCTGCCGCTGAGCTTGCCGGGACTCCCGCCGAGCTCGAGGCACCTGTCATCACTTCGCTCCATGTCGCCTCCTCGTCAGGCAAGGAGAACGGCGTCAGCTTCCTGTACCCCCGTCACATCAACATAGGGCCCAACACACGCTCGTTTACCGCCAATGTATCCTCGCTGGATTACGGCCGCTTCCCCGACAGGCAGATCTATTGGAAGATTGCAGGCCGCAGCGACTGGAAGCCCGTACAGGGCAGTTCTTTCGCCGTCTTTGACCTGCCCTCCGGCAGATGGGATGTTAGGCTGAAGTCCATAACCATCTCCGGTGCGGAGAGTCCCGAGACCGTGCTGTACCTCAAGGTGCAGCCGCCCATGCTGGAGAGTCCGCTGGCGTTCCTGGTGTATTTCGTGCTGCTGCTCGCACTGATATCGGCAATCGCAGTGTATTCCGACCGCAGGGCCAAGGAGAAGGCCGAGAGGGAGCACGAGCGCAAGCTGCTCGAATCCAAAATGGAGTTCCTCACTTCAATTGCGCATGAGATACGCACTCCCCTGTCGCTGGTTCAGATTCCGCTCGAGGCGCTGATACGCAAGTTCTCATCGTCTCAGGACAGCTCGGTGCAGGAGAATCTCGACATCATGCGCCGCAATTCGCTCAAACTGACGGTCCTTATAAATGAGCTGCTGGACTTCCGCAAGCTCTCCGACGCCACATTCCAGATTCATCCCGAATACCTCGACATACGCGGCATCCTGCGCGATGCGCACCGCCGGTTCCTGCCCACATTCATGCAGGAGGGCAAGACTCTGTCGCTGAGCCTGCCCGACGCTCCCGTCTATTGCGAGACCGATGTGCGCTGCCTCGGGCGCATCCTCGACAACCTGCTGTCCAACGCTCTGAAATATTCGGCCCATCACGCCGCAGTGTCCCTGTCGGTCAGCGGTCACGAGGCCAGGATGAGCGTGGAGAACGACGGAGCCGTGCTGCCCATCAATGTGAGGGAGCTGGTATTCAAGCCATTCTACCGATACGAGGACAGCTCCGGCGCGGAAGGCACGGGACTCGGACTCTCTACGAGCCTGCAGTTCGCAACCCTGCTGGGCGGCTCCCTGGAAATGGACGACGACCTCAGCGTCAACAGGTTCATATTCACCATCCCGGTCTCCGCACATAACGAGGTTGCCGCAACACTGCCTGTGGTGGAGAGCAAGGAGAGGACGGTGATGGTAGTGGAGGACGACCGGGACATGGCCAACGTCATTGGTGACATCCTGGAGGACCAGTACAACATCATCTACGCCTCCAACGGCCGTCAGGCCATAGAGAAGATAGAAGCAGGGGCCTCTCCTACCGTAGTGATCTCGGACGTGATAATGCCTGAGATGGACGGAATCGCCCTCACCAAGGCCCTCAAGGGCAATCTTGCGACCAGCCACATCCCCGTCATCCTGCTGTCGGCGGAGATCCCCGACACGTTCATGCAGGAGAGTATAGACGAAGGCGCGGACGCCTATCTGGAGAAGCCTTTCTCCACCAAGAAACTGCGCAGCACGGTGAGCAACCTGATTGACAACCGCAAGAGGGTGTACGAGTGGTTCGTGTCGTCACTTCCCACCGGAGACGAGATGCCCACCGGACGGGTCTCTGCAGTGGAGCAGAAGTTCCTGCGCAGCATTCAGGAATTTGTGAGCGCCAACCTGCACAGGACCATCACCCTGGACGACCTCGCGGAAGTCGTGTGCCTGTCGCCCTCGTCGCTCTACAAGAAGATGAAGGAATACGCCGACATTTCCCCTATGGAATATGTGATGAAGATGCGTCTGGGTAAGGCCGTGGAGCTGCTGCGCGACGACACGCTCTCGGTGCAGGATGTCGCGGCGGCCGTAGGATTCAACACCCATTCGTTCTTCTCTGAGTGCTTCAAGCGCGAGTTCGGCATGACTCCCCGTCAGTGGAGAGCCCGCAATGTCGCCAAGACAGTAAATAATTGATATGAGAAAAAGCTTGTTTGTCGGCCTCTCGCTGCTTGCGCTCGTAGCCTGCAGCGGAAGCGACGGGGATTTCCGCAAAGGTATCCCCTCCCCGGTATTTGACGCCAGACCGGAATATGTGGACTTCTACTGGACTGCCTGGAAGCAGGCTGAGGACCATGTCAAGTACCAGCCCGGGCTCGTACAGCCCCGGTACATGGACGAAGGATTCAGGGACGAGGTCATCTGGATATGGGATTCGGAGTTCATGGTGATGTTCTGCAAGTACGCTCCGAAGCGCTTCCCCGGGATTGAGACTCTGGACAATTTCTACTACACCCTGCATGAGAATGCCGGCTCGCCGCTGAGCGTCTGGCATCCGGACAACCCGCCCTTCTTCGCCTGGGTGGAGTATGACTACTACAAGTTCACGGGCGACAAGTCCCACATAGAGACACTTATCCGCGACAAGCGTTTCCTGCAGAAGCATTTCGAGCTGTTCAATACGATGAACCACGATACCGTGTTCCCCTTCCCCATCAGCAACGACGGAGTGCGCATCGAGTACAAGGGCATAGGGTATCTGTGGCAGAGCTGGCAGAGCGGCATGGACAATACTCCGCGCAAGCGCGCCATGCCCATGTACTGGGTGGACGCAATCGGGCAGCAGGCCCTCTCGGCCATGTATATCTCGCGCCTCGCCCAGATTGCGGGCGACAGCGAGACGGAGCAGGAATTCGCCGACAAATACTCAGAGCTCGCGGAGAAGATTAACCGGTACTACTGGGATGAGGAGGACCACTGCTATTATGATATCCGGGAGGAGGACCTCTCCAAGACCCATATCCTCACTCCCGCTTCATTCTGGCCCATGCTCGCCGAGGTGCCATCGCAGGAGCAGGCCAGGGACATGATAGGCTTTGCGCTGCAGGACGACAAACTGGGCGGCGCGGTGCCCTGGACCTCCGTCGCGAGAGATGATGAGCAGTTCGACCCGGACGGCAACTACTGGAAGGGCTCGATGTGGCTTCCCACCGCGTATATGGGCATCAAGGCTCTGGAGAAATACGGCTATTTCGAGGAGGCCGACTACACTGCCGAGGCTATACTCGAGCACATGTGGCAGACTTACGAGCAGTACGACCCGCACACGATTTGGGAGTGCTACAACCCGACCAGGCCCGAGCCCGCCAGCAAGAAGGAAGGCACCAAAAACGTCAAGGCGGTCAAGGCCGATTTCTGCGGCTGGTCTGCGCTGGGGCCCATATCTCTGTTTATCGAAAATGTCCTTGGATTCTATGACGTGGATGCCCCTTCGGCCACCGTACGCTGGAACCTGCATCAGAGCTGCCGCCATGGCATAAAGAATCTGGCTTTCGGCGACATCACCACCGATATACTCTACGAAGACGGCAAGGTGAGCGTCCGGTCAAACAAGCCTTATACCTTATATATAAACGGTACCCCCTACTCCGTAAGGCGCGGAAGGCAGACTTTCGCCCCTGAGCCGTAAAAGGCAGAATCGTTGCAATACTCGGAAAAATCGGCGTAAGAGCGCCGTGGGATTCGGATTATTTTTGCATCAAAAGTATAATCCGGATTTATGCAACGATTTGTTCTAACCATCCTTCTGGGCCTCTTCGCAATAAGCGGCTATGCCCAGACCGTAACGGTCAACGGCACGGTCAAGGACGCCGTCACAGGCGAGCCGGTGATCGGAGCCGGAGTGTTCGTGAAAGGCACTTCCACCGGTACGGTCACCTCAATGGAAGGCACATTCTCAATTTCTGCCTCCAAGGGGCAGGAAATAGTGATTTCATCCCTTGGGTATGAGGACTACACCTTCAAGGTAACCGGCCCCGGGCCCGTAGTCATCAGCCTGTCGAGCTCTTCGGAGTTCCTCGATGATGTCGTGGTCATCGGCTACGGCACCACCAAGAGGGCCAACCTTACCGGCGCGGTGGACCAAGTCACCTCGGAAGTCTTCGCGGGACGACCTTCATCCAACACCACCCAGATGCTCGTAGGTGCCATCCCCAACCTCAACATCACGCTCTCCGACGGTAAGCCCAGCCGAACCGCGGATTACAACATCCGAGGCACGACCTCGGTCGGCGGCGGCGGTAACGCACTGGTGCTGATCGACGGCGTGGAGGGCGACCCTTCGCTGCTAAACCCCGATGACATCGAGAGCGTGTCCGTGCTGAAGGATGCGGCTTCGGCCTCCATCTACGGCTCCCGCGCTACCTTCGGCGTAGTGCTCATCACCACCAAGAGCGCCGCGGAGGAAGCGGGCAAGTTCAGCTTCAGCTACAACACCAACCTCTCCTTCCTGTCCCCCTCGAACCTGCCCAACATAATCGATGACGGCTATGTGTATGCAAGTCTGTTCAGGGATGCTTACTACAACTACTGGGGGAGCATGCCTTCCGGCTTCAATACCAGCGTCATGGACTTCTCCCAGTCGTGGCTCGACGAGTTCCTTAGGCGCAAGCAGAAGGGCATCACAAGCGAAGTGGACGTGGATGAGAGCGGACGCTATGTCTATTACGGCAACACCAACTACTACAAGATTATCTACAAGCCGTACACCACCGCCAAGACCCACAACCTGTCGGCCAGCGGCACCTCCGGCAAGATTGACTACTACATCTCCGGGCGTCTGTACAAATACGACGGTATCCTCAACTTCAACCCGGACGAGTATTCCACTACGACCCTGCGCTCCAAGATCAGCGCACGTCCCTTCGAATGGCTCAAGATCTGGGAGAACATCTCGTTCGGCTATGACAAGAACCATATCCCCGCGAACCACAACCAGAACAACGCCGGTAACTTCCTGCGCAGCATCCAGGATGTAGGCCTTGTCTGCTCTCCGGTGTTCAACCCCGACGGCACTTTCACCAAGAGCGCTGCGATGGCGGTAGGCGGTCTCATCAGTGGCAAGAACTACACCGACAAGCTGCGCAACACCTTCACCACGACCTCCGGACTGAGGGCCGAATTCTTCGACAAGAGCCTGAGGCTCAACGCAGACTTCTCCTACAAGATAAACTGGGGGAACAACCTCAAGAAGAACACGATGGTCAGCTACAGCGAGGCTCCCGGACAGGTTTCGTGGATAGGCACGCCCGGCGTGAATGACTTCATCGAGGAGACCTGGTCCCGCAGCCAGTACACCTCGACCAATGTCTATGCCGAGTACGCCAAAGTCTGGGCCGACAAGCACGACTTCAAGGCTCTGGCCGGTTTCAACGGAGAGCAGTATGCCAGCAAGACCTTCCAGATGCTGCGCTACAGCCTCATCTCCGAAGACGTCCAGTCCATCAACATGGCCATGGGCGATAACTTCTCCGAGTACTCTTACGAGGGCCGCTGGAAGAGTGCCGGATACTTCGCCAGACTCAATTACGCCTATGACGAGCGCTTCCTGCTGGAGCTCAACGGCCGCTATGACGGCTCATCCAAATTCCCGACCAACCAGCAGTGGGGTTTCTTCCCCTCGGCTTCCGGCGCATGGAGAATCTCCAAGGAGCACTGGTGGCACGTCAACCCGGCCATCGTGTCCAATGTGAAGCTGCGCGCTTCCTGGGGTGAGCTCGGCAACGGTAACGTATCCGAATACTCGTTTGTCGAGAGGTTCGGATTCAGCAACCTCAGCAATGTAATCGACGGCGAGACCAAGAGGCGTATCACCTCCGTACCCAGCCAGATACCCGACGGGCTCACATGGGAGACCTCCCGCACCACTGACGGCGGTATCGACATCGGGTTCTACAACGGCAAGATCAACTTCACCGGCGACTACTACGTCCGCAACACCCTCAATATGTACACCGTGGGTCCGACCCTGCCGGACACCTATGGAGCCGACGCACCTAAAGGCAACTACGCCGACCTCGTAACCCGCGGATTCGAGATGACCCTGAGCTACGACGATTCGTTTGACCTGGCAGGCCACCCCATGCATTTCGGCATCAAGGGTACGCTGGCTGACAACCGTTCGTTCATCACCAGGTACAACAACCCTTCCAAATCCCTCAGCGATTACTATGAGGGTCAGGAAATCGGCACCATCTGGGGCTTCGAGTTCGACGGATTCTTCGACAGCCAGGAGCAGATCGACAACTTCTACGGCGAAGGCCAGCCTTATGTCAACCGCCTCATCCAGATTAACGAAGGTTATATAACCAAGCCCGGCGACGTCATCCTCAAGGACAACAATCACAACCAGCTCATAGACAAGGGCGCGCAGACCGCGGACGATCCCGGTGACATGGTGATCGTGGGCAACAAGCACCCCCGCTACCTCTATTCGTTCACCCTCAACCTGGACTGGAACGGCTTCTACGCATCGGCAATGTTCCAGGGCATAGGCAAGCAGGACTGGTACCCCAGCGGCGAGTCCATTATCTGGGGACAGTACCACAGGCCTTACGGCAACGCTCTCGCATGGACAGTCAACAACGCCTGGACCCCCGAGCGCCGCGACTCTTACCTGCCTAAGTACAGCGGCTACTACCGCATTTTCTTCAGCGGCCAGCACAAGGTGGACCGCTATGTGATGGACGCATCATTCCTGCGTCTGCAGAACCTCCAGATAGGCTGGAACGTACCCCCGAAGTGGCTCAAGAAGATCGGCGTCAGCGGGGCGAGCATCTACTTCTCCGGAGAGAACCTCTACACCTGGTCTCCGCTGTACCGGCTGACGACCGATGTCGATGTCGTCACTGCAACCCACGGCTCCGACGCAGACCTCGGCAACGGCAAAGACAACTTCGGTGACGGCAACAGCCTGACCTCCCTGCGTACATTCTCCATCGGTGTGAGCATTAAAATCTGACGGTTATGAAAAAGTACAGGATATTACTCATTGCGACTATAGGAGCCCTCTGCATGCAGGCCTGCTCCATGGAAGAGTTGCCGATAACCTCCGGCAACAAGGCCCTCGTATTCGGCTCCACACAGGGTCTGGAATCATATTCCCTGTCGTTCTATCAGCAGCTTCCTTCACTAAGCACCCTAACTTCGCTCGAAGGTAGCACTGACATCGGCGTACAGAAGACCGTAAGCTCCTTCTATACAACCGCGTATTCAGCCGAAACCTCGACCTCCTGGAGTTGGGGCAGGCTGCGCACCGTCAATTATTTCATAGACGGGATACACAGCGAACTGTGCACGGTACCACAGGCGGATAAGGACCACTACGAGGGCCTCGCGCGCTGGTTCAGGGCATATTTCTATTTCGACAAGCTCTTTACCTACGGAGGCGTCCCCTGGTTCGACCACTGCCTCAAGAATGACGAGCTTGACGAGATGTACAAGAATCGCGATTCGCGCGATGTCATAATCAGTCACATCATCGATGACCTTGACTTCGCCGCCGAGCATATCACGACTACCTCTTCCAAGGGCAATACCCGCATCTCCAAGAACGCAGCGCTGGCACTCAAGAGCCGTGCGTGCCTGTTTGAGGCATCATGGCGCAGGTACCACAATCTCGGCACAGCCGACTGGACAGCCGAGAAGCTCTACGGACTGGCTGCCGACGCAGCATCGGAGATTATGGCAGACCCTCTGGTGCAGCTCAATACCAAAGTGTGCACAGATGCATACATGTTCGACAATCCTTCGCTCGGCGCCTACAGGAGCCTCTTCTACTCCAAGTCAATTATGACCGAAGAAGTGATACTCGGCGTACAGGCATCGCTGGATGATCTCGTCACAGGAGATGCCAACTGGTACTGGAATTCAGCCTCATACGGCAGCTGCGCCTGTCTGTCGAGAGCATTCATATTTACCTATCTCTGCGCGGACGGTACTCCTTTCACCGACAAGCCCAAGTACAAGGCGACCCTCTTCATCAACGAGTTCTCCAACCGCGACGGGCGTCTTGCTCAGACCGTGAAGGGTCCCCGCTATGAGATAAGCGGCGGAGGCTGGAGAGACCGCCGTCCCAACATCGTGGACGGTACAGCGATTACCGGATACCAGCCCATCAAGTTCGTCGAGGACGCCACCTCCAAGAACGGTACTGCCAAGAACGAGAACAGCCAGCCCGTGATTCGCTACGCAGAGGTGCTGCTCAACTACGCAGAGGCCAAGGCCGAGCTGGGACAGCTGACTGACGCCGAATGGGCCGAAACCATAGGTGCCCTCCGTCTGCGCGCCGGCATCCAGGACAAGCCCGGCGTGACCTCCTCCAAGCCGACCAAGGTTGACCGCTACCTGCAGGAGACCTTCTATCCTGACATCACCGATCCCGTCATACTTGAGATACGCAGGGAACGTGCCATCGAGCTGGTCTATGAAGGCTTCCGCGCCGACGACCTCAAGCGTTGGAAAGAGGGTAAGAACTTCGAGCGCGTACCCTGGACCGGCATCCACGTGCCTAACCTCAATGCACAGTTCGACGTCAACTACGACGACACCAAGGACTTCTATGTCACTTACGATGAGTATGGCAAAGTCCCCTCTTACGCACAGAACAAGTACGTACAGGTCTATCCTGAAGATTCTCCCGAGCAGGGACTGCGTCTGGACGAGAACCCGGACGGCGGCTACGACCTCCGTTACGAGGTGATCATCAAGCGCAAGTGGTATGACGATGACCGCCAGTACCTGTACCCCATCCCCGCTCAGGTTATACGCGAATACGCTAACCACGGTTACACCCTCGACCAAAACCCTGGGTGGTAGTATAGTCATTCCGGGCGAACGAAGTGAGACCCGGAATCTCATAAAAAGATAATACTGACTGATATGAAAAAGTTATTATTGATACTCACCGCTATCTGTTTGCTGCTCCCCTCCTGCTACAAGAGCCAGCAGCTCGACTATAGCAACTGGTACATAGTCGAGAAAGACGATGAGGACCTCCCCACCGAAGACGTGAAGGGCCTCATGATCATGTCCTCCAACGTGCGCTTCTATTCGGCCCGCAACAAGGCCAGCGACCCTGACACGGGCGACCGCGACTGGGAAGTCCGCAAGAAGGGCTATTTCCAGATGGTCAACACCATGCAGCCAATGGTTATTGGTGTTCAAGAGGCCGAGATGAACCAGGTCACCGACATCATCGGCGCCTGCGAGGGCTACGCCTATGTAGGTGTCGGCCGTAATGACGGCAGGCAGAGCGGCGAATCTACCTCAATCATCTACAAGACGAACGAGATCCAGGTCGAAGACTGGGGCACCGTGTGGCTCTCCGCTACCCCGGATGTCGTCGGGAGCTACTTCCCTGAGAATACGGACCGTACCTGCCGCACCGCGACATGGGCAGTGCTGACCGTTAAGGAGAACGAGCGCAGGTTCTTCTATATCAACACCCACCTAAGCCTCGTGGCAGAATCCCAGGCTAAAGAGGTGCTCGTGGTGCTCAACACCGTAGCACAGAAGTGCCCTGCGGGACTCCCCGTAGTGCTCTCCGCTGACTGGAACCTCGAGGAGACCGATGCCATCCTGGCACCTATTGCCTCCAAGTATTCGAGCGCCAGGCAGACCGCACCGCTCACCGACAACATCGAGACCTTCCACTGGTGGGGCAGCCAGAGTACTATCTCCAAGCACCAGCACCTCGACCACATATTCTGGTCCGGATTCGAGGCGTGCAACCGCTTCCGGACTCTCAACATGAAGTGGAAGGGCTATTGGATCTCCGACCACCACCCGGTGTACGCCATATTCAAGTTCAAGGAAGGCTCGGCCGAGAAACCCAAGCCCGTTGCTGATTTCGAGCTCCCCGTCAATCCTGTGATGGACGAGACCATCAAGTTCACCGACAAGTCCACGTCCGCTGACGGCATCGAGACCTGGGAGTGGAACATAGGCGGCATCGTCTCCAATGCTCAGGATCCTGAGGTGATATTCAACACCTACGGAGACAATCTCCCCGTGAAACTGACTGTCACCGACCACTACGGACAGAAGTCCACAGCGACCAAGAGCTTCTCCGTCGCCAAGTCAGAGGGACACGACCTCACGATAGAGTGGAGCGTCCTCTATGACGACACCTCCGACGGTGCCGGTACCGCCGTGGCAGACTGGACCGCACCTGCGGTAACTCCCGACGGCAACAGGATCTATGTGGCTTCTTCCGGCTACAATCTCGTCGGATTCAATCCCAACGGCAGCATGTTCGGCACTTACAATATTGGTAAGCGCGAGCCTTATGTCTCGGACCGCGACATCCAGACCCCTACCCCGTCAATCGACGCGGAGGGCAATGTGTACATCCCCGTACAGTACAGCTACGCATCTGAAGGCGGACACGGCGGCCTGTATTCCCTGAGGCCCGACCTCTCCGGAGAGAACTGGTACCATGACACCGGAGCCCAATCCCAGTATCGCAATACTATCCCTGCCATAGTGGGAGACTATGTAGCATTAGTGCTCACAAACTGCGGCAACGATCTCCAGAGGAACTGCGCCGTGTTCAGGCGCGCCAATGGTCAGCTCCTGCCGGTTACTCTCGAGTGCGACAAGGGCACATGGGGAGGCATGGCGGTAGGATACAAGGGCGAACTCATATATTCGACCAACAGGGGCGGCACCCGTCAGGGACGCGAGCCCGGCAGCGAATCCGGCGGCGGATACCATGTGTCCGTAGTTGACGGAGCACTGGGCAACTGGAAGTCTTCGCCCAACAGCGACGACGGCCGTAAGACCAACCTTCTCGGCATGCGTCACAGCGACGGCAACGGCTATCTGTGCAAGGCCGGACAGCCTGCTGTCGGTCTCGACCACTGCGTGTATGTCTGCTCCACCAGCGACAATGAGAATATGATTTGCGCCAAGTACAACCTGGACAGCTATGTATTCGGCACGGCTCCTTCACCCGTATGGAAGGTCGAACTTGAGACCCATTCCACCGCCGGCGTACTCGGCCTCGGCTGCGTGCTGGATGCTGACGGCAACGCCTACTTCCGCGCAGCGGAGAAAGTGTTCCGCCTCAACGGCAGGACAGGCGAGACCGGATGGGTGTATAATACTGAGGGTGATTACAATACAGGCGTCCCCGCAATTGACGCCCTCGGCTATCTGTATGTAGTGGACTACGGCGGCAACAAGCTGCTGAAGCTCTCCTCCGCAGACGGCAAGCTCATATCCTCTGTGGATCTGGACAATCCCAGGACCAGCCCGACCATCGCTCCTGACGGCACTATCTACGTGACCGGCTCCAACGCTCAGGGTGCTGTACTCTACAAGATCAGCTGCCCCAAGACGACTGCCCCCGGCCCCAACTGGTCGCAGCTCGGAGGCAATCCTCAGAAGACCTGCACCCCTCCCGGCTTTAACCTGTAATTGTGATGAAGAAAGAGTATTTGCAACCTGTTTCAAAGGATTTCTGCTTGCTTGTAGGAAGCACGCCTATATGTGTAGTAAGCACCGTGGTCCTGGACTATCTCGAGGAATCAGAGGACTTGGAAGATCTAGGATGGGACATTGAAGAATAAGAGAGTATGAAAAAGATTTTTTATCTCATTTTCCCGCTCTTGGTTGCGTGTGCGCAGGAGATAAGCATTGACCTTGTCCCCGAAGAGGAGCAGAATATAATTGAAGCCGATATAGTCATACCGGATGATGATGACACCAAGACGGCTCTTGGCGAGAAATCAGGCAAATACTACCCCAACTACTGGATGGCCGGGGACAGGATCTCCGTCAACGGGAAGACATCCTCTCCCCTTGCGGAGGACTCCCCGTCCGTCGGTACGGGCAAGGCTACATTCACTGTGACCGGCTCGCTGTCAACCCCGCTGAAGACGGTATATCCTGCAGCTGTAGTGAAAGCCTACAATGCCTCATCGACCAGCATCACACTCCCGGCGACACAGTATATGTCCACCGAGAGCTATGACCCTGCCGCATTCATAATGGTTGGGTCCAGCTCTCAGGCAGGTCATATCGAGCTGCGCACCGTGATGAGCGCGATCAAGCTGACCGTGCCTGGAAGCTACGATGCCAAGATATCCTCGGTGCTGTTCGAGAGCCTTGGAGACAAGAAGGTGAGCGGTCCTTTCACCACCAACTTCTCCACCATCTCGGCAGCATCAGGAGCCACCACAAGGGTCCATGTGTATGCGCCCGGTGACGGTATATCGTTTGGCAGCAGCGTGTATTTCCTGGTCCCCGCTCAGTCTTACTCCGGCGGCATGCGCTTCACCGTGAGGGCAACTGACGGGACGGAGATGAGCTTCAAGACCACCGCTTCGTTCACCGCGACAAGAGGCAAGGTCTATACCCTGACTTCACCCGATTACGCTCCTAAGGCTGAGACTATCCCTGGAGGACTCATGATTATGTCCTCAAATGTGCGTTTCGCCTCTGCCCGTAATAAATCTAACAATCCCGACACGGATGAGCGCGACTGGACCAACCGCAAGACCGCTTATTATGCCATGGTCAACGCCTATCGCCCGGCTGTCATAGGACTGCAGGAGGCCGAGAAGGAGCAGGTGAGGGACATCAAGAACAATTGCAGCGGCTACGGTTACTATGGACTTGGCCGCAAGAACGGCAAGGATGTCCTTGCTGACGACACTTACTGGGGTCTGGTACCTGGCACACAGGCCGGCGAGGAGTCCTCTACAATTCTGTACCGTACGGACCTGATCTCCATTGGCTCCAAAGGTACGATATGGCATTCCAACTCGCCGACTACTCCCAACAGTAAGTTCAGCGCGATGGATGTCCCTCAGACTTCCACCTGGGCCATACTGACGTACAAACCTACGAACACTCAGTTCTTCTTCCTGAATACCCATCTGAGCATCTATGATTGCGGACAGGACGAAATCGCGCTCATAATGAGCACCGTCAACTCCAAGAACACAAGTCATCTCCCCGTAATCATGACCGGCGACTGGAATCTGGAGGACGGAGATTCATGGCTTAATCCTCTTATTGCGAATGGCGCAAACGGCCCTTACTACAATGCACGTCACTGGGCCCAGAAGGCAGATTTCGAGGGCACTTATCACTGGTGGGGAAGCCTGAGCAAAATTATAGACCATATTTTCTATAATGGCTTCGGCGACTGTCTTCTGTACAAGACCGTCAACAGGAAGTGGAACGACATGTACATTTCCGACCACTATCCCATATATGCCGTGTTTGATCCGAGCAACATCTCCGGCTCTCAGTCCATCCCTACGGTGGACTTCGACCTGCCTGCGAATCCTCAGATAGACGAACTTACTACATTTACCGACCGTTCGTACTCCCCTGACGGCATCGCATACTGGGAGTGGGATATCGACGGAATACGCTCCAACGAGAAGAATCCCGTAGTTACTCTCAAGAGCGTCAAAGATCAGGCGGCAGTCCGCCTGACCATTGTGGACAACAACGGCAAGACTGCCACCAATGTCAAATACATGAATGTGGATGCCTCCGACGAAGCCAAACTCTATCAGGCGTGGCGCCGCGTATATGACGACAACTCAAGCGCATACGCCTACTGGACTTCACCGGCAGTGAATTCCGCAGGAGACCGGATCTATGTATCATCGTCCGGCTATCATCTGGTGGCCTTCGATGCCAACGGTACGCAGAAGGGCAGCTTCGACATAGGCAAGTACGGGGCCGCCATCAGCGGCAGCACAAACTGCCAGACCTGTACTCCGTCCATAGACTTCGAGGGGAACATTTATATCCCCGTGCAGTATTCCCAAGGTGGCGACGGAGGACTGTTCTGCATCCGCCCAAATATGACCGAGAAGTGGTATGCGTCAACCGGAGCCAATTCCCAGTATCGCACGCACATCCCTGCATTATTCGGAGACTATGTGAGTGTTATTACGCGTAACGTTGACGGTGATCTGTTTGACTCCAACATGATTATCCTTAAGCGCAGCGACGGCAGTCTCTTCCAAACGCTTGGCTGTGACAAGGGTTCATACGGCGGCTTCGCCGTGAGCGCCGACGGCAAACTGATATTCGGCTCCGCCCGAGGCGGTGCGTCCTCAGGCACTGCGGCTGGCACCGAAACAAGCGGCGGCTTCAAGATTGGCGTCTTCGACAGCTCGCCTAACGCATGGAAGACCTCTGCCAACTCCGATGCAGGACGTGCCCTAAATATGCTGGGCATGACCCACACGGATGGCAATGGATTCCTCACCAAGGGCTTCCAGCCGGCGATTTCTACCATTGATGGCAGCGTATATGTATGCGCCACCACGACCAATGAGAATATGATAGTGGCGCGCTACAGGCTTGACAATTACATCTACGGCTCCGCAGCAACCTGCCTCTGGAAGGTCGAAGTGGAGGCCGCCGCCAATAACTTCGGCCTCGGCTGCGTGCTGGACGACGAGGGCAACGCCTATGTGCGCGCTGCCGACAAGGTGTTCAAGCTCGCTGCATCTGACGGCTCACTGCTGTGGGAACGCGAGACCGGTACCGGCAACTGCGGTGTCCCCGCCATCGACAACCTCGGTTATGTGTATGTAACCGACAGCGGCAAGAGGCGCATGTACAAGCTCTCTCCCATCGACGGTTCGCTGATCTGTCAGATACTCTTCGATAATGTACAGCCCAGGACCAGCCCGACCATCGACTACAACGGCAACATCTATGTGGCCGGAACCTCCACCAATGATGAGGGCGCAGTCTTGTACAAGGTTACCTGCCCCAGGACCACCGGCCCCGGCTCCAACTGGAGCCAGCTTGGAGGTACTCCGATGAAGGCCTGCGTAGTACCGGGTGCTACCGAAGTTTACGATGTAAGCGGCTCATCCCACGAGGGATACACGCCTGTCGACATATTCTGATGAGAAAGATTTGCTTTTATTTGATCTGTTCGGCCATAGTCTCCCTGGCGGTTTCGTGCAGGGAGGCTGTGACCCCTTTTCCTGAGATTGGTGAGCCCTACGCCATAACCGGCGGACCTGCTGACCATCTTCTGGCGAATTATTTCGGCATCAACGCATGGAGTCCCGACGGGCGCTATGTGTGCGTACTGGAGACGGATTTCACCGGCAGGCTGGCGGAAGCTACCGATACAGCCACCGTGGCCCTCGTGGACCTGCATGACGGTTGCCGGCTCATACCCATAAGCCACACCGTATGCTGGAACTTCCAGGAGGCGGCTATGTTCCACTGGCTTCCTTGGGAGGACGGGCTCTGTGCCTTCAATGACTGCCGCGACGGCCGCTTCGTCACGGTCCTTCTCAACTGGAAGACGGGGCAGGAGCGCATTATCCCGAGACCGATAAGCGCAGTGAACGCTTCGGGAGAATGGGCTGTCAGCCTCAACTATGCCCGTCTGAGGGTGTGCCGTCCCGACTACGGATACGCCGGGCAGGGACAGGACCCTAAGCTGGACACGGTATGGCCCGATGACGACGGCCTTTGGCTTGTCAATCTCAAGACCGGAGAGGAAAGTCTCCTGCTGTCGATAGCTCAGGCGCGCCTGCTGATGCCTGCGATTACCTGCGCTGACGGACTGGCATATTTCTGCCATACCGTCCTCAGCCCCGATGCCGGCAGGGTATTCTTCCTTGCCAGGACGGTGCAGGGATTCAAGGCCCAGCTCACCGAGCGCGGCTACATCTACAGCTGGGATACCGTCTCGTTCACCGTCAAGACTGACGGGACCGACCTGCGGCGCTGCTTCCCCGACGGATGGCAGGGCTCGCATTTCAACTGGAGGGATGGCAACACGCTTGCAGTCACAGCCAAATGGGACGGCGGCGGATGTTGGGCCCACACTATGTTTACGGTCGGCGATGAGGAGCATGTGCGCCATCTGGCCCCGGGCATAATGGACTGGGACGGACATTGCGTCTTCTCCCCCGACGGGAAGTTCCTCAGCAGCGAAGGCTACTGGAACAAAGACGGCTACCGCAGCTGGGTCCTGTTGCGCCTTGAAGACGAAGCTATGATTTCGCTCGGACGCTTCTTCGTACCCGAGAACTATAAGGAACAGTATTCGCGCTGCGACCTCCATGCCCGCTGGCGTCCGGACGGGAAGCAGATTGCGTTCAATTCAGTGCATGAGGGCAGCCGTCAAGTGTACCTCATGGACGTCAAATGGAAATAAGTATGAAAAAGATTCTTGTTTTTGCAGCACTGTGCCTCTGCACCTGTGCGATACTGTCAGCCCAGGAAATACAGCCTGACGTAACATCGGTTAAGGTCAGTGTCAGCGTCGAACCGGACGTCATCAAGGGCCCCATTAAGCCCATGAACGCCGTCAACAACGGTCCTCACTTCGACAGCGACCTGCAGAAGCAGGATTTCAAGATACTGGAGATACCCTACAGCCGCACTCACGATGCCGGCGAAGGGTATTACGGCAAGAGGGTGGTTGACATCAGCGCCGTGTTCCCCGACTTCAGCAAGAACCCAGACAAGGCCTCCTCGTATGATTTCCGCGAGACGGACATGTACATCAAGACCCTCATTGATGCCGGCAGCGAGCCTTTATACAGGCTGGGCCAGACCATTGAGAACCAGGTAGCGGCCAAGTACGACATCTACCCTCCCAAGGATTACAAGAAATGGGCGAGAATCTGCGAGCACATCATACGCCACTACAACGAAGGCTGGGCCGACGGATTCCACTACAACATCAAGTACTGGGAGATCTGGAACGAGGCCGACCTCGACCAGTCCTCCGGCCGCTGGAAGACCGAGCCCCGCACCTGGGGCGCTCCGATTGAGGAGTTCCACAAGATGTATGCAGTGGCCGCGAAGTACCTCAAGGCCTGCTTCCCCGAGCTCAAGATAGGAGGCCCCTCCTACTGCCGCATACAGGGCGTCAAGACATATTTCCCCCAGTTCTTCGAATACATGAGGGCCAACCAAGTCCCCATCGACTTCATCTCCTGGCACAAATACGGGGCTGAACCTTCGGTATTCCTGATGGAGGCCGACATGATCCGCGCCTGGATGAAGGAGTACGGCTACGAGGATGCTGAGCTGATGCTCAACGAGTGGAACTACCGCCGTTTCAAGAGCGGCGAAGGCTCCTCCAACGAGGGTTACAACGAGACCAACCGCCGCACAATGAAGGGCGCCGCTTTCGCCTCCGCTCTCATGACAGCCATGCAGGACGCACCAGTGGACATGCTGATGTACTATGACTTCCGTCCGGCCGGCACTTACTGCGGATTCTATGACCTGCATTCATACAGCCACACTCCTGTCTATTACGCTTTCTACGCATGGAGCAAGCTTCGCGGAAGCGAGTGCGCCTGCAAGGTAGAGGGAGCGAAGGGTGAAGTCTATGCCACCGCAGCCGTGAAGGACGGCAGGACGGTGCTCCTGCTCACCCGCTACGACGGCGACAACAACGCCTGCAACCTCGCCGAGGTGACAGTCAGCTACCCCTGGCCCGAGGGAGCGCCGGAGAGGGTTTACAGCTATCTCACCGACGACGACCACATCTACACGCAGATACCCCTGTTCCCCGGTGAGGACTGCAAGCTGCACCTTGAGCTGCTCAACAACTCCATCACCGTAATCGAGCTGTGATGCGAAGGCTCATCTTCATCACTGCAGCCCTGCTGCTCACACTGCTTCCCGCAAGGGCGGGCGTGCTTGCCCCCGGGCGCGAGTGCGTGTCCCTCGGTGGACGCTGGCACTACATCGTGGATCCGATGGATACCGGCATCTACAAGTACCACATGACCCTCCAGAAGCCCAGCAAGCGCTTCTTTGCCGACAGACATTTCTATGAGGACAAGACCAGGCTGGTGGAGTATGACTTCGACAAGGCTCCCCTGATCGACGTGCCCGGCGACTGGAACACCCAGTCTGAGCGGCTCTACTATTACGAGGGCAGCGTCTGGTACCGCAGGACGGTGGATTTCAAACCAGAGGCAGGGAAGCGCTGGTTCCTGTATTTCGGAGCCGTCAACTACAAGTGCATGGTCGGCATCAACAACACCATACTCGGGACGCACAAGGGGGGCTTCACGCCGTTCTGGTTCGAGGTTACGGATGTGCTGAAAGAGGGCTCCAACAGCCTCGTAGTATGGGTCAACAACACCCGCGGGCAGTCCGAAGTGCCCACGCTCAACTATGACTGGTGGAACTACGGCGGCATCACCCGCGATGTCAAGCTCGTGAGCGTGCCCGAGGTGTTCATCAAGGACTATAAGATCAGCTTTGACGGCAGCGGGATAGACATCACCGTAAGTCTCGACGGCGGCAGCGCTCCCGTGACGGTGGAGATACCGGAGCTTGGACTCCGCAAGGTGATACGCGGCGGCCATGCCCGATTCTGCAAGGTGAAGCCGGAACTCTGGTGCCCCGAGAACCCCAAGCTCTACGATATCGTCCTCAGCTGCGGCGAGGACAGGATCACCGACAGGGTAGGATTCAGGACCGTCAGGGTCGAAGGCGACAAGATACTGCTCAACGGCAAACCCGTGTTCCTCAAGGGAGTGGCGCTGCATGACGAGAGCATCGGCGTCAATCCCGGCAGATGCCGCAGCGAGCAGGACGCAAGGGCCCTGCTGGAGGCCGCCAAGGACCTGGGCTGCAACTTCCTGCGTCTTGCCCACTATCCCCATAGCGAGGAGATGGTGCGGCTTGCGGAAGAGATGGGCTTCATGCTCTGGGAGGAACTCCCCTGCTACTGGAACATAGACTGGAGCTCCGAGGAGACCTACGCCAATGCCGAGACTCAGCTGCTCGAAATGATGGAGCGCGACTACAACCGCGCCGCTATTATAATATGGTCAGTCGCCAACGAGACTCCGCGCAATCCCGAGAGGCTTTCCTTCCTCGGGAGGCTTATCGCAAAGGTGCGTGAGAAGGACTCCGGGAGACTTGTAAGCGCAGCCCTGGAGAAGAAGCTCGTTGACCCCCGCCACGCCGTAGTGGAAGACGAGCTTGCTGAGCTTACCGACATAGTGAGCTTCAATCAGTATGAGGGCTGGTATGACGGGACACCGGCGGACTGCGATTCGCTGTCATGGCAGATTCCGGTAGGTAAACCCATAATAGTCAGTGAGTTCGGAGGCGGCGCCCTGTACGGCAACCACGGCAGCGACAGCGAGCTCTTTACCGAGGAGTATCTGGCTCTGCTGTACCGCAAGAATCTGGAGATGCTCTCGCGCCTCCCCGGCCTCTGCGGCATCTGCCCCTGGTGCCTCAAGGATTTCCGTTCGCCCAAGAGGCCTCTTACCGGCATACAGGACGACTTCAACCGCAAGGGGCTCATAGATGAGCAGGGCCGCCGCAAGCAGGCCTTCGGAGTGGTGAGGGATTATTACCTGAGCAGGTAAGTTATCCGCGAAAAATTGTAAATTTGCCTGATTGAACAACAGGCAGACTATGGGATTATTCAACATGTTCGGCGACAATGAGCACAGGGTGTTCAACTACAAGCCGATATATTACAATCCGGAAGAAGAAGAGCGCAAGCGCAAATTCGGCGCCGTGGACGGGTCCATCGAGAAGGCCAGGGAGGAGGGCAGCTATGTCCCCGGCTCCTATGTCAAGGGCTCAATGCGCAGCGGCGAATACCAGCGCACGCGCGGCCACGCGAGCAAGACTCAGGGCATCATCGGTATAGTAGCCCTGCTGCTCATCGTGGTGATATTGTTCTACATAGCAAGATTCTACTCTCTCCTGTAATGGGCAAGCTCCGCGTACTGCCATCTGATGTAGCCAACAAGATAGCTGCCGGCGAGGTCGTGGGACGGCCGGCGTCGGTGGTCAAGGAGCTCATGGAGAACGCCGTCGACGCCGGTGCGACCCGCATCGACGTGGTGGTGAAGGACTCCGGCCGCACCCTCGTGCAGGTAATAGACAACGGCTCGGGGATGTCCCCCGCCGACGCCCTGCTCTGCTTCGAGAGACATGCTACTTCCAAGATAGCTTCGGCCGAGGACCTCGAAGCAATACTTAGCTACGGCTTCCGCGGAGAAGCGCTCGCGTCCATAGCGGCTGTTGCCGAAGTGACCCTCAGGACCCGCCGCGAGCAGGACGATACCGGCACCCAGGTGAGTATAGGCGCCGGCGGGACTACCACGTCCACGGTAGCCGCTCCCGAAGGGTCCAACTTCGCGGTGCGCAACCTGTTCTACAACACCCCTGCACGCCGCAAATTCCTCAAGTCAGATGCAGTCGAGCTCAGACACATCGTAGAGGAGTTCACCCGCGTGGCAATCACCCGTCCGGAGATAGCATTTACGCTGAGATCCGGCGACCGCGACATGTTCGTCCTGAAGCCCGCCAAATCGCTAAAATTCCGCATCCAGGACCTCCTGGGGGCAGGTGTCACGGGCGAGCTGGTGGACATGGACATCGAGACTTCCCTGATGAAGGTGTCCGGCTATCTCGGCCGTCCCGAGAGTGCCCGCAAGACTCAGTGCAACCAGTATTTCTTCATAGGCGGACGGTATTTTCGCAGCGCATACCTGCACAAGGCGGTGATGAAGGCCTACGAAGAGCTCATCCCCGAGGGACTCACCCCTTCGTATTTCATATTCCTGGAGACTGACCCGAGAGCGGTGGATGTCAACGTGCATCCGACCAAGGCAGAGATTAAGTTCGAGGATGAGAGCGTGGTATTCCAGACCCTCTACGCCTGCGTCAAGGAGACTCTGGGCAAGAATTCCTTCAGGGCTTCGATAGACTTCGACGCCGCGGCAGCGCCGGATATGCCACAGCTGGGCAAGAGTTTCGAGGCGTACCGCGGAGCGATAGACACTCCATCCAAGGAGTTCGACCCCGACTACGACCCCTTCGACTACGGCGCCGGGACGGTGGGCGAGTTCAAGGCCCCGCATCCGGGGAGCTATGACACCGGCGCCAGGCAGGATTTCGGCCGTCTGTTTGAGGACAAGCCCGTCCCCAGCCGCCACACTATGGTCCTGTCGGACAAATACATACTGACTCCTACCCCTGCAGGGCTGATGGTAGTGAACCTCTCCCGAGCACGCGAGAGGATACTCTATGAGCGTACGCTCGAAGCCATTGACAAGCAGGAAGGGCACGTCTGTCAGGCGGCCCTGTTCCCCGTGCAGATACAGATAGGTGCCGCGGGAGTGCTCACAATCGAGGAGCACGCGGAGCTGCTCGGAAGGCTCGGCTTCGACATCACTCCTTTCGGGACAGATACCGTAGTAGTGTCAGGAGTACCCGAAGGCTACAGCTGCGAAGGAGGCAAGGCCGAGATGATGGTGCGCGACCTGCTGCTCATACTGTCCGAAGATAGCGGCGGACTCGAGGGCGTGATGAAATCCCGCCTCGCCGCCAAATTCGCCAAACTCGGGGCCCTCAACAGCGGACCTCTGGGCTCCCCCTTCGAGGCGCAGCAACTGCTGGACACCCTCTTTGCCTGCAGCAACACCGAACTCACCCCCGGAGGCAAACGCATCAGCGTAATCCTGCCTCTGGACGAAATTGACCGCAAATTCTAAATATGGCATATAACTTCCAAACTCCGCGAGTGACGCGGAACCTGCTTATAATCAACATCATGATGTTTGTCGCAACACTTATAGGCGAGAAACCCATGATGACCTGGTTCGCCCTGTGGCCGGTGGTGTCGCACAACTTCCACGTGTGGCAGCTGGTGACCCACATGTTCATGCACGGCGGCTTCTGGCACATATTCTTCAACATGTACGCCCTCTTTATCTTCGGTAGCGTCGTGGAGAGGATTATTGGCGAGAGGAAATTCCTCATATTCTACTTCACCTGCGGACTGGGCGCAGCGGCCCTGCATCTGCTGGTGCAGTACCTCACCGGCAGCTATGCTCCCACCGTGGGCGCGTCGGGTGCCATCTACGGCGTGCTGATTGCCTACGCCATGCTCTTCCCCGATTCGAGACTCACCCTGATATTCCCTCCCATCAGCCTCAAGGCAAGGACCTGGGTGATTATATTCGCGGCCATCGAGCTGTTTACGGGAGTAGTCGGGACAGTGGACGGAGTGGCGCATTTCGCACACCTCGGAGGCATGCTGTTCGGCTGGCTGATGATTACGCTGTGGCGCAAAAAAGGAACCCTTTTCGACCGTGACTGACTATAAAGCAATCATCGACGAAGTCCTCCCAGTCCTCAAGGCGGGAGGAGTCATACTCTACCCTACCGACACCGTCTGGGGTCTGGGATGCGACGCCACCAACGAAGAGGCGGTACGCAAGGTGTTTGAAATCAAGCGCCGCTCCGAGGCGAAGTCCCTGGTGCTGCTCGCCTGCGACCTGGACATGGTGGCGCGGCATGTAAGGCAGATCCCCGGGATAGCGATTGACCTCGTGGAGGTCAACGACGCTCCGATGACAATTATCTACCCCGGAGCCATGGGGCTCGCGCCTTCGGTCGTAGCCGAAGATGGCAGTGTCGGAATTCGCATCCCCGTGGAGGGCTCGGGCGAACTCTGCCGCGAGATAGTGCGCCGCCTGCGCAGGCCTCTTGTCTCGACTTCGGCCAATATCTCCGGCGAGCCGACTCCGGCATCATTCGGCGAGATTAGCCCCGAAATCAAGGCAGCCGTGGATTACACCGTCCCCCGCAAATACGAGGAAGGCGCTACCGGCAAGGCCTCCCAGATAATCAAACTCGGCCTCGGCGGCGAAGTCGAAATAATCCGCGCCTGATGGAGGTTTTCTACGCATACCGTATAGATGGTGGCTACTGCTATCTGGACGCCGAGGAGTCCGGGCACTGCGTCCGGGTGCTGCGGCACCGCGAGGGGGATGCTGTGAGCGTGATTGACGGCGAGGGCACCATGTACAGCTGCGTCCTCACCGAAGCTTCTCCCAAGGAGGCCGTAGCCCGCATAGAGGAGAGCCATCCCGGCTGGGGCGGTCACGACTACATCCTCAACATGGCCGTCTGCCCCACCAAGAACGCCGACCGCTACGAGTGGTTCGCCGAGAAGGCAACCGAAGTCGGGGTGGACCGCATAATCCCCGTAATAGGCGAGCGCTCCGAGAGGCGCGTGTTCAAGACCGAGAGGCTGCGTCGTCTGCTTCTGAGCGCAGCCAAACAGTCCCTCAAATCCCGAATCCCCGAAGTGGCTGAGCCCGTAAGCGTACGCGAGTTCATCAAGACGGCCCCCGAGGGCCTGCGGCTCATAGCCTACTGCTTCGAAGGCGAGGGGCAGAAGCGCATCTCCATCCAGGAAGCCCTGCAGTCTTATAGCGGAGGCGAAATCTCCATCCTGATTGGTCCCGAGGGGGATTTCTCTCCCGAGGAAGCGGCCGAGGCTCTGGCAGCCGGGTTCATCCCTGTGCACCTGGGGGCTTCGCGCCTGCGCACCGAGACGGCGGCACTCACCGCGGTGATGGCGGTATATCTGAGATAAATGTACATCGGCCTCATATCGGATACGCACGGAGTGTTCAGTGATCAGTTCCGGGAATTCCTGGAGCCGGTAGATGTCATCTGGCATGCCGGCGACTGGGGAGGCGGGGTGGAATTCACCCGACAGATTTCGGATTTCAAGCCGGTCGTTGGGGTCCATGGCAACTGCGACGGGCAGGACATACGCTTCGAGTACCCGGCCTTCCAGTTCTGGGGCTGTGGCGGGATGAGCATCCTGATGACCCACATAGGCGGTTACCCGGGGCATTACGATTTCCGGGCACACGCCCTGATTGACCAGTACAAGCCGCAGGTTTTCGTCTGCGGACATTCGCACATACTCAAGGTGATGCGCGACACCCGCTACGACATGATGACCCTTAACCCTGGGGCCGCAGGAGTGCAGGGATGGCATCTTGTACGCACCGCCCTGCGCTTCCGCATAGACGGCGGGGAGCTCAGCGACATGGAAGTATTCCAGCTGCCGCGCGAAGGCAAAAGATTTTATTAACTTTGCTCCTGTATGGCAACAAAGGAAAAGACCACCTGGTTCTGCAGCTCATGCGGCAACGAGAGCCCCAAATGGATGGGCCGCTGCCCCGCGTGCGGCGAGTGGAACACTTTCGTCGAGGCACCATCTGAAGCCCGCCGCAAAGGCAGCTCCGGCTCGTCCGCCCGCATCGGCTCATCTACCACCGGACCACGCAGGCTACGCGAGATTGACTATTCCAAGGAGGAGCGCATAAGCCTCGGTCTCGAGGAAGTCAACCGCATCCTCGGAGGCGGCCTGGTACCCGGCTCGCTGGTGCTTATAGGCGGAGAGCCAGGCATAGGCAAATCCACCCTTTCGCTCCAGATTCCCCTGCACAGTCCCGGACTCGAGACCCTATATGTCACGGGCGAGGAGAGCGCAAAGCAGGTCAAGATGCGCTCGGAGCGGCTCGGTGGCGACGACGGGGCCTGCCATATTTTCACTGAAACGCTCGTTGAGAACATAATCGCCGAGGCCGGGAAGATGAAGCCTGCACTTGTGATCGTGGACTCGGTGCAAACCATGTACACGGATTCGTTGGAATCGGCTCCCGGGTCAGTTTCCCAGATTAAAGAGGTTGCAGCGGCCCTGCTGCGCTTTGCCAAGGGCAGCGGCATCCCGGTAATCCTGATTGGCCATATCACCAAGGACGGCTACATCGCAGGGCCCAAGGTCCTGGAGCACATAGTCGATGTGGTGCTGCAGTTCGAGGGTGACAACCGCGGAGCATATCGCGTGCTGCGCAGCATCAAGAACCGCTTCGGCTCCACTTCGGAGCTCTCGGTATTCGAGATGACCGGCTCAGGGCTGCGCGAAGTGTCCAATCCTTCGGAGATGCTGATTCCCCTGCACGAAGAGGGGCTCAGCGGCACGGCAGTGTGCGCTATGCTCGACGGCACGAGGCCTCTGCTGTTTGAAGTGCAGGCGCTGGTCAGCTCCGCAGTCTACGGCACGGCTCAGAGGAGCGCGACGGGTTTCGATACCCGCCGCCTCAACATGCTGCTCGCTGTGCTGGAGAAACGCGCCGGCTTCAAGCTGGGCGCCAAGGACGTGTTCCTCAACATGGCAGGCGGCATCAAGGTGTCCGATCCCGCCTGCGACCTAGCGGTGATGGCGGCGGTACTCTCTTCCAATTTCGACCTCGCAATCCCGCAGGATGTCTGCTTCGCCGGCGAAGTGGGCCTCAGCGGCGAAGTGCGCCCCGTGGCCCAGACCGACCGCCGCATAATCGAAGCCGCCCGTCTCGGATTCAAGAAGATATATGTGTCTTCATTCTCCTCCGAGGGCGAAAAAGCGAAGGGCATCCAGGTCGTACGCGTCCCGGATGTCCCTGCACTTGTGAGAGCTCTGTTTAAATAGAGTTAAGCTTCTTCTCCCATTCCCATGCGGCCTTGAGGGTGTCCTTGAGGTCGCGGCCGGCTTTCCATCCGAGCTCCTGCTCCGCCTTGGCGGGATCGGCCCAGACTGCGGTGACGTCGCCTTCGCGGCGGGGAGCAATCTTGTAATTGAGCTTGAGG
>CAMZEI010000010.1 GCA_947305815.1 uncultured Bacteroidales bacterium
GCGTGTGAAGTCCGGCATCACGACGGGCATAGTGCCGTGGTTGATGGAGACCTCGGTGAGCTCCACGAGCGAGCTCCACTCGGCTGCGTCATACACATCCTGATCGAGGGGAAGTCCATTGTGCAGGCAGTAGATGAGACGGTAGTCCATGATGTAGTCCATGCCGCCGTGTCCGCCGACCTTCTTGGCCTTCTCTGTGAGACCGCCGGCCATGATTGGATGCTGATACTTGGCCATGATGGCGTCACGCTCGGCCTCGGACATGAACTCCTCGGCATCGAGATCCTCGTAACCTACATCCTTGAGGTCGGGGTGACCCAGAGCAAGTCCCTCATTGGGATACTTGTTGGCATAGCCCTCGGTACCCTGAATCTGGTACATACGGCTGTAGGGCTGAGGGGTCACGGTACGGTGCTCTACGAGTATTGACTTACCCTTGCGGGTGCGGATGATGGTGCAGGTGTTGTCGCCGTTGGCGTATTTCTCTACAACGCCCTTGCCATAGCGCTCGTCAGCCTTGGCCTGTCCGGCAAATGCATCGGTATCCATGGACACGAGCACGTCCATCTTGTCGCCGCGGTGGATGTTGAGATCCTGGCAGATGGGGCCAATACCGTGGGTGGGATAGACGTCACCGTGATGGTCCTTGTTGTAGGTCATGCGCCAGTCGCCCTGATAGTTGTCCCAATAGGGCTCCAGGTTGTGGCAGTAAGAGCCTTCGCCGTGCACGACCTCGCCGAAGAGACCCTGCTGGATCATATTGAGGCAGGTGAGCTCAAAGAAGTCGTAGCAGCAATTCTCGAGCATCATGCAGTGCTTGCGGGTGCGCTCGGAGGTGTTGACCAGAGCCCAGCACTCAGCGATGGAAGTGGCGGCAGGGACCTCGATGGCCACATGCTTGCCGTGCTCCATTGCATAGACTGCGATGGGAGTGTGCAGCTGCCAGGGGACGGCGAGATACACGAGGTCGATGTCCTCAAGCTCACAGAGAGCCTTGTAGCCCTCTTCGCCGCTGAACTCATACTCAGCCCTCGGGAAGCCGCGCTTCTCCAGAGCCTTCTGAGCCTTCTCAACCCTCTCGGGGAGCAGATCGCAGAGAGCCACGATGGAGCAGTCGTCCACATAGGGAAGACGCCTAACTGCACCGCCGCCGCGGTCACCAAGACCGACGAGGCCGATGCGCACATGCTCAATCGGCTCTGCCGCGAATCCCAGCATTGACTGCTGGTCAGCGGGACGCTCGGGGGTATTGTAAACAATCTGATGGTCCTTGATGGTGTAGCCATAAGGGTCGCTGTTGCAGCAGGAGCTGCCGAGGACGGCCACGAAGGCCGCCGCAAACAGTATTCTGACTATTGATTTCATATATCAGGAATTTTATTCAAGCATTAGGCTGCGGAACTCCTCGATGTCGGCCTTCTTGACGCCGGCAACATCCACGAGGTACTTCTCAACACCGCTGCGGAAGGTGCCGTCGGTAGAGAGGCTCCAGAAGTAAGGCACAATGTCGCTGTACACCCAGTTCATACGGGTGTTCTTGAAGATGGGCTCGGGGTTGGTAGCCTTGTCCGAAGAGGAAACGCTGAATCCGACGGGAGCGAAGTAGGTGAGCTCATACTCCTTGGAGATATCACCCTCGCGTACACCGAGTGCGCCAAGCACCAGCACACCCATGGTACCGGTACGGTCGCGGCCCAGAGAGCAGTGGAAATACACGCCCTTGCCGGCCTTCACGCTCTTCATGACGAACTCGAAGCACTCCTTGGTCTTGGCCTTGTAAGCAGCCTGGAAAGCGTCATACTCGGCCTGAGTCGGCTTGATCTCGCCGAGTTTATCCTTATCGATCTTGCCGTCCTTGAGGTAAGGAGCTTTCTGCTCGGCAGTCCAGGGGCTGGCCTCATCAAATACAAGGAACTTGGCGCAGTTCTTCTCAGAAGGCTTGACGACACCAAGCATGACCTTACCGCCCTCCTCGATGCAGGGATGGCAGTGATCCAGCTCTGCTACTGCGGGGGTAGTCATGTAGTCGTCGGAGCCGCGGAGCTCGAGCTCAGCACCTATACCCTCGGCGAGGACTTCCTTCTTGCCGGCGGAGTTAAGCATGGTCTCCCAGGGGTCGTTCATACGGCCACCGCGATAGACCTTGCGGTATTTGACCTTCTTGCCGTCAGTGGTGGTCCAGCCGCCGAAGTCGCGGGCGTTGCGGCACTTGGTCTTGAAGAACACCTGGTGCAGATGACCGGTAGTGCTGAAAGAGCCCTCAGCCATGACCTTGCCGTTCTCGGCGGTCACCTTGTAGGTGTATTCGTCATTGGGGACGAGGCTGGTGATATCTACATAAGCGGAGCCTGCCCTGATCTCGGTGTCGGCTGACCATCCGAGCTTGTCGGCGAGGTGGAGGGTAAGCGTTCCGGCATCGAAGTCCTCCTTCCAGCGGATACTGTACGCGTTGGGCTTGTCGGACTTGGGCTGGTTGGACCAGTCGAAGTTCTTGCCGTCGAAGCCGCCGTAGTAGTCAAAAATCTTGGTAAAGGACAGGTCCTTGTCAGGATAAGTCACTTCTGTGAGGAACTTCTCCACATTCTCGTTAGTTGCAAGGACGACATCGCCGTTCTTGACCTGGGGAGCGGCCTTGGCATAGACCTCGTCATCGGGATCGATTTCGGTAGTAGGGTCTACATCTTCGCCGCCGGGCTTGTTCTCATTGGGGGTGCAGCATACCAGGAAAGGTATGAGCAGAAGCAAAGAGAGGAATCTTTTGTGCATAGTATTGGAAATTAGTGTTTATTTGACTTCAATCAGATAATTTGCGGTAAAAACGGGATTGATCACGGGGTCGGGACCCTGTACCTCATAGGATACGGGCTCGTCAGCGGTGTATTCCGTGACGGTATAGCTGCGGGCTTCAAGTCCGCGCAGCACTATGGGCTCTCCGTTCCACTTGGGAGCGTAGAATGAATAGTACATGGCATCACCCTGCCTTATCACATGGGCCTCGGGCTTGTCGAAGCCGTAGTCATACAGCTCGCCGAGGTACTCGCCTCGGGAAAGGTCTTTCTCCCTATAGATGGGGACCCACTTGCGCAGCAGCGCCTCTTTCTCGTCGGTAAGCAGGCTGCCGCCGTTCTGCTCGGCGTGAGGATTGGGCTTGGGCCAGGTGAACTTGGTGCCTATCACACCTCCAACACCAATCTGCGAGGCGAAATCAAGTCCGCCGTCGCTGAGCTCGACATGGTCGGCATAGTATGCGAGATCCGGGCACATGGCAGCGTAAGCGCGCCGCTTCTGACGGATCTGACGGCTCGAAGTGGGATCCGAAGCCACGGCCTGGTTGATGTACGGGAGTATGAAGAAATTGACCGCGTCTCCGCAGGGGCAGAGCTGCACCACTGCGCCGGGTCTGTCTTCAGTAGCCCTGCCTATGAGTCCGGCATAGAACTCCGGCATACGCTCGCAAGACTCCTCGGGATACTCCAGCCCGCTCGCCGGGTTGTAGTCGGGAGCGCAGAGGTTGAGATGCTGGCCGTCCAGCTTGAATCCGTCCATACCCCAGTCGAGTATGAAGCGGTCCACGAGGTCGTGGGTATATTGCTGCGTGTAAGGATTGACAGGCGAAAGGTACCAGCTGTCCCACCAGCTTATCTTCTCGTGGGTGCCGTCGTGCTGTACCAGGAGCATTTCGGGATGCTCGGTCGCGAGACGGCTCTCAGGGTCAGCCGCCAGCGGGCACCACCATATTTTGGCCTTGAGGCCGGCATCATGGACAGCTGCAGTCATACGGCGCATGCCATCGTCTGTAATGCGCTCGTTGGTCTCCCAGTCGCCTTCGCAGACCTGGTATCCGTCGTCAATATCGACCCATTTGAAACCGAGCTCCACCACCTTCGGCAGCGTGCCGATGACTTCATCCACAGTGAAGTTACGTTCGTAGCCCCAGGCGCACCATACCGGCTCGTACGCATCGTCGGGCGACACGGGCGGCTGCCAGCCATGGTTCTTTTGCATATATTGCGAGAAAGTCCTCAGAGGTCCGAAGAAATCCGAGCCGGCGGGGCTCTCCAGCACGAACTGATTGTAAGCGTGGAGGGTATCTCCCGGCTCCAGCACTATTGACTTATGGAAATCCTGCCTGATGCATGCGGAAGTCTTTTTGCCGCAACGACGTACCGGTATGGACACGAGCCTCAGCCTGTCCTCGTCGAGACCAACGCTGATGTTCTGCTCAGCCGTCCAGAGGATTACCATCGGAATGCCTCCGCCGTAATCTGAGTGGTTCATACCGAGGAAGTTGCGCTTGTGGTAGAACGCTCTCTTCACAGGGATGGCCCAGTCGAGGCGCTCGGGAGTGGAGCTGGGCTGGAAGGTCCAGACCAGCTTGCCGGGGACTTCGATGCGCGAAGTCTCCATGGCTTTGACTTTGACAGGCTTCCCGCCGGTATTGACGAACGCGACGCTGCGAAGCGTCATCCCAGGGAAATCCTCGGACTCCTGCTCGGAGACTACGGCTTCGACATCCTTGACGGTCATGCCACAATGCACCAGCCTGTCCACGGGGATGGGCGAGCATGCTGAAGTCGCAAGCAGTGCCGAGAGTAAAAGTAAATGGCTTTTATTCATGTCAGAGCGGTAATTCTGTCCCGAAACGCTCGCGGCAAACCTTGCGCACTGCGTCGAGCGATGTGAAGGCTCCGGTACCTCCGGAAGCCGTGGTATTGACTGCGCCGGTGAGATTGCCGGCCTTCTGGCACTCCTCGAGCGGTAGGTCCTTCACAAAAGCGCTCACGAAGCCCGAATTGCAGCTGTCGCCGGCGCCAATGGCATCAACTACTTCCTTATTGAGGAATGCAGGCAGCACCACGCGGGAGCCGTCACGCCTTACGAGTATGGAGCCGTCGGAGCCGCACTTAAGCAGCATTGCACCGCCCAGATAAGGGGTCACCGCGGCAATGGCGGATTCGAGATCGGAGGCGCCGGTGAGAGCCTGCAGCTCCTTCTCATTAGGCATGAAGACGGTAATCCTGGGGAGCACCTTCCTGTAATCCAGGGCCCATTTCTCGATGGGATCCCACTGGGTGTCCAGTGACACGGTCACGCCCTTGGCAGCTGCAAGGTCAAGAATCTTGTCTATATCACGCAGCAGACCTGACTGCATAAAGAGGGAGCTCAGATGAATATGTTTGGTGCGGTCAAATACCGATTTGTCTATGTCATCGAAGCCCATAACGTCCATCGCGCCCTGATAGGTCAGGTTGGCCCGGTCCTCGCCATAGCTCATGCACACGGTAGCGCCGGTAGCGGTCTCGCCTTCGATAAGGTACGAAGTATCGACCCCGCGGGCCTGCAGCGATTCCTTCACCAGAGTGCCGAAGGAATCGCGCCCCACCATGCCTACGAAGCATACGCGTGAGCCGAGTGCGGCAGCATTGGCAGCGAAGATTGCCGTAGAGCTGCCGAGGGTGACCGTCATCTTGGAAGCGAACTTCTCCTTGCCTATTTCGGGCTCGGATTCGATGCCGTCGAGGATAATATCAACATTGAGCTCGCCTATGGCAGCTATGTCAAAATCTTTCATGAAATGAGCGTACTTATTGGTTATCGTACAAATCTAATAAAAATCAATGCAAATCGCAAGAAAAAAGAAATTGTTATTTCGTTTGGTTTCGTATCGAAATTATCTTATCTTTGTACGAAACCACAGATAACATGAACATCTACGACACCGCACAGGGCCGCAGGTCTGCCATTCTGGAGAAACTGCGCAACGATTCCTCGATTACAGTAGGCGAGCTCAGCCGCGAATTCAAAGTGTCCGAAGTGACCATCCGCAAGGACCTCCGTATACTCCAGGACCGCAAGCTCCTGATTCGCGTGCACGGCGGCGCAATCAAGGAAAGCCGCATCTCCCAGGCCGAAGTCGAGGAGCGCGATTTCCAGCTCAAGCAGCAGGTCAATTCTCTCGAGAAGCAGGCCATAGGGCGGGCCGCCGCAGCGCATATCAAGGACGGCGACACCATCATGATCGACTCCGGTACGACGGCCCTCGAAGTAGCGCGCAATCTGCATAAATTCAACGATTTGACAATAATAACCACCTCCATCGCAGCAACCCTGGAAGCACTGAAATACAAGCGTTTCAAGGTCATCCTTCTGGGCGGCGCGATAAGGGAGCCGAGTCTCTCCGTGGTAGGGTCTCTGGCGGAGTCGAACCTCAAGCTGTTCTACTGTGACAAGCTCTTCCTCGGAGTGGACAGCTTCAGCGTCGAGGCGGGTCTGTCAACCCCCAATATCGAGGAGGCCAGCACCAACCAGATGATGATTTCCCGCGCCCGCGAGGTGATAGCCGTATTCGACTCATCCAAGGTCAACCGCAGGGCCTTCGCGTTCATCTGCAGCCCGGACAAGATCAGCCGCGTCGTGACCGACGACCGCGTGCCGGCCGGATTCAGGAGTCAGCTCGAGTCCCTCGGAGTGAAAGTCGAGGCCGTGAGCGCATGATATGAAACCAGACGAAATATTTCGTTTTTAAGTTTTTGTCGGTAAACGAAATAGAGAGCTATATTTTATTATATTTGTAAGTCACACTAATAACGAAATGACTGATTTTAAAAACCTGCACACTTACCGCGAGATACGGCAGCAGCCTGCCGTATGGCTCAAGGCTTATGATATAGTCCTGTCACGCAAGGGTGAGATCAAGGCGTTCCTCGACAAATACCTCGGCGAAGGCTATCAGGTGGTCCTCACGGGCGCCGGCACATCGGCCTATATCGGCGACGCTCTGGACACTGCCCTGTACGACACCCGCTTCAGGGGCGCACGCGCAATTGCCACGACGGACATCATCACCTACCCCGGATACTGGTTTGACTCCACGAGCAAGGTCCTGCTTATATCCTTCGCCCGCTCCGGAGACAGCCCCGAGAGCATCGGCGCCGTCAAGGCCGTTGAAGCCGCTGCCGGCAAGGCTGCGCATATATTCATTACCTGCAACGCCAACGGAGAGCTTGCCCGCCGCAAGGGTGACAACATCCTCACCATCCTGCTGCCTCCCGAGACCAACGACGTGTCTCTCGCAATGACGAGCAGCTATTCGACCATGCTGCTTACCTGCTCGATGATAGCGGGCATAGACCACATCGAGGACGACAGGAAGTGGATTGAGAGTATCTCCGAATGCGTCGCAAAGGCGCTGGACCGCTACGAGGACGACATCAAGGCTATCGCCGCCCGCGACTTCACCCGCGCAATCTTCCTCGGCTCCGGCCCTCTCAAGGGCGTGTCCGAAGAGAGCCGCCTCAAGCTCCAGGAGCTCACCGACGGCAGCGTAATGTGCACCTTCGACTCGTTCCTCGGCTTCCGCCACGGTCCCAAGGCCCTCGTGAAGCCCGAGTCCCTCATGGTGTATCTGATGTCCTCCAAGGCAGAGGTCAAGCGTTACGAAGTTGACCTCCTGCACCAGATTAACGCCAACAACCATGTGAAGGCCAGCGTCATAGTTTGCGACAAGTGTCCGGGCGTGGAGTCAGACCTCTGCGTAGAGATCGGTTACGCTCCCGAGACCCCCGAGCGCTACAGCTGCGTCTCCTATGTATTCGTCGCCCAGCTTCTGGGCTGCTTCAAATCGATTGACTGCGGGCTTTGTCCCGACTCCCCTTCCGTCTCCGGCAATATCTCCCGCGTGGTGGAAGGCGTTACCTTATATATATAAATATGAGAAAGACTGAAAAACTTCTCCATCGTATAGATGAGCTCCAGAAGGAGACCGGCGTGCCCCGCACCATCTTTGCGGCCTGCCCCAACTCCCCTACCGTCATCAGGGCTTCGCTCCGCGCCGCCAAGCGCAACAACGCCCCTATTTATTTCGCCGCCACGCTCAATCAGATTGACTGCGACGGCGGCTATACGGGCATGACCCAGCAGGAATTCACCCGCCTCGTGCGCTTTGAGACCGAGAGGGTCAACTTCACCGGCCCGGTGATAATTGCAATAGACCACGGCGGACCCTGGCTTAAGGACAAGCAGCGCACCGAGAAATGGTCCGTAAAGGATGCCATGGACGGCGTCAAGAAGTCCTTCGAGGCAGCAGTGCTGGCAGGATACGACCTCATCCATGTGGACCCCACCGTGGACATCAACGTCCCCAAGGGCGAGATCATTGACATCCATCTCGTCGCAGCCCGCACCGTGGAGCTGATAGCCCATGTCGAGAAGTTCCGCAAGGCCCACGGCCTCCCGGAGATTTCCTACGAAGTGGGCACCGAGGAGGTACACGGAGGACTCGCCGACGAGACTACCTTCGACACATTTATCGCTGACCTCAAGAAAGGCCTCGCCGAGGCTGGCCTGCCCGATGTTTGGCCTTGCTTCATAGTAGGTAAGGTCGGCACCGACCTCGACACCACCCTCTTCGATACCGAAGTCGCCAAGACCCTCACTGCCAAGGTGCGTCCGCTGGGCAGCTACATCAAGGGACACTACACCGACGATGTCGCCAACCCCGAGGACTATCCTCTCTGCGGCATGGGAGCAGCCAACGTGGGCCCCGAGTTCACTATGAGCGAATACCGCGCACTCTGCGAGCTTGAGGAGCTGGAGAAGAAACTCGACGCCGAAGGCAAGGTGGCCGTCCCGTCGCATATGCGTGAGGTTCTCCTCGCCGAGGTACACGACTCCCACCGCTGGGAGAAGTGGCTGCACGAGGACGAGCAGGGCAAGGATCTCGCGGAGCTCACCCCCGAGCGTCAGGACTGGATAGTCGCTACCTGCTGCCGCTACATATGGCAGCAGCCCCGCACCCTCGCGGCCCGCGGTTTCCTGTTCGACAACCTTAAGCGTCTCGGCTACGACCCCGAGGAAGTGGTCCTCGGACGCATCGAGCGCGACATGGACAAGTATTTCCGCGCCTTCAACCTCATAGGTCTCAATGACTTGCTATAATTCTACCAATAACCGATAATACCAATGAAACAATCACCAATCCGCATCCTTGCAGTGCTGGTATCGCTGGCACTCGCAGTGACCGCAGCCGCACAGACGCACTCCGTCACCGGCCGCGTCACCGACGCATCCACAGGTGAGCCCGTCATCGGCGCCGGTATTCTCCTGTCCACAGGAGGTGGCACCGTCACCGACTACGACGGCAATTATGTCGTCCAGGCCGCTCCCGAAGCAGTACTTACCTTCAGCGGTCTCGGATATCAGTCCGTAACCGAAAAAGTCGGCTCGCGTGCGCGAATCGACGTCATCCTGCACGAGGACACCCAGCTTCTCGAAGAAGTCGTCGTCCTCGGATTCACGACCCAGAAGAGGGCCGAACTTACCAGCGCAGTCGTCTCAATGTCCGGCGATAAGCTGACCGACGTCACCGCTCCCGATGTGGGCAACATGCTCCAGGGTAAGGTTGCCGGCGTCATGGTCACCAACTCCTCCGGTCAGCCGGGCGCAGGTGCTGACATCCGCATCCGCGGTACAGGCTCCATCAGCGCAGGCGCAGGTCCCCTCTACGTCGTCGACGGCGTGGCAGGCGGCTCCTTCAACCCCAATGATGTCGAGACCCTCACCGTCCTTAAGGACGCTTCCGCAACCGCTCTGTACGGTGCTGCGGCAGCAGGCGGCGTCATCGTCGTCACCACCAAGGGCGCAAAGTCCGACAAGGCTACCGTGGACTTCAAAGCCACTGCAGGTATCAAGAAAGCCCTGTCCGGCCACTTCAAGACCATGGACTCCTATGAGCTGTACGATTTTTATTCACTGATCTACTCCGCCAAGGCTCTCAAGAGCAACGCTCCCGCCTACGACGACCTGGAGTCCAAGAACTTCAACTGGATTGACAACGTCTTCAGAATCGGCGTAGTGCAGGACTACTACGTATCCGCATCCGGCAAGTCCGGCAATGTCAGCTACTACGTGAGTCTGGATCACTACGATGAGCAGGGCTCGTTCATCAACTCTTCGTTCAAGCGCAACTCCGCACGAATCAACCTCTCGGCTCCTATTACCGACAAGCTGAACATGAACGTCCGCATGAACTACTCGAAGTCCAACACCGCAGGCGCCAGCTGGAAGACCCGTGAGGCTGCTTATGTGATGCTTCCCTTCGACGTACCTTACTGCATCGACGGAGAGGGCGGATATACCAATGAGCCTGTCAACATCAGCTCTGCCCGCAGGCCTGACGGCGGCGGCAAGTGGTATTCGTCCAACGCATACAACGTTTTCCACAACGAGATCTACAACTACGACGCCAGCCACAGCGACGAGCTCGTGGGCGACCTCCAGCTGATCTGGAACCCTACCGACTGGCTCACCATTACCTCCACCACCCGCTTCAACAGCGGCAACAGCTTCTCCGAGTACTACACCGACAAGCGCACCTCCGAGGGCTATCCTGACGGTGAGCTCCAGAACAGCGACAGCGAGTGGAACGGCTGGGGCACCACCAACCTCGCCAAGTACCACAACACCTTTGGCAGCCACAATGTCAACGCCATCATCGGATGGGAGTACAGCGAGGGCTACTCCAGAGGACTCGGCGCAAGCGGCAACAAGATGCCCGAAGGCCAGAGGGCACTCAGCAACGCCATCATGACCGGCATCTCCGGCAGCGATTACCACACCCGCGACTGGGCTCTGCTCGGCCAGGCACAGTACAGCTACCTCAGCAAGTACATCTTCACCGCTTCCCTGCGTTACGACGAGAGCTACAAGTTCGGTCCACTCAACCGCGGCGGTTTCTTCCCCGGCGTATCCGGAGCATGGGTAATCTCCTCCGAGGAATTCATGAAGCAGGCTCCCGCCTTCTCCTTCCTCAAGCTGCGCGCAGGTTACGGTAAGACCGGTAACAACAACATCCCTGCATTCTCCTATCAGGATACTTTCGCTCTCTCCTCTCAGTACTACGGCGAACCCGCCGCATTCACTGAGCGCCAGGCCAACTACAGCCTCGGCTGGGAAGAGGCATACATGGCCAGCCTCGGTATCGATGCTACCATCCACAACAATGTCAATGTGACCATTGACTTCTACAACACCATCAACGACAAGCTCCTCCTCAACGCTCCTACCCCTCCTTCGACCGGATTTTTCTCCGTCATGCAGAACGTGGGTAAGGTCCGCAACCGCGGTATCGAGCTTGCAGTCGACGGCACCATCCTCAAGAAGGGCGACTTCACATGGGAAGGCGGCATCAACCTGGGATTCAACCAGAACCGCGTGCTCTACCTGCCCGGTCACGAGGACATCGTGCTCACCTACGCTGACATATCCCAGAAGATCGTAGAGGGCCGCGACATCTACTCCTGGTACATGAAGAAGTGGGCCGGCGTCGATGTCGAGACCGGACGTCCCCTGTGGGAGCAGCTGATCGAGGACGAAGACGGCAACGTCAAGATTAACTACACCTACGGAGACGCTACCCCTCAGATTGTAGGCAGCGCATCCCCCTGGTTCAGCGGCGGTCTCTTCACTACTCTCAGCTGGAAGGGCTTCACCCTCAACGCAACCGGCAGCTTCGTAGTAGGCAACCTCGTGTACAACCGCACCCGCCAGATGATCCTCGATACCGACGGCGCGAAGTCCGGCTTCAACCAGCAGTCCTTCGACAACGGACTGGGCTGGATCCGCTGGAAGAAGGGCGATCCCGACGGCACCAACTACAAGGCGACCCATCCTCAGGCTATCAACGGCGGCAACAGCCAGGCCAATGAGATTTCGTCCCGTTACCTTGAGGACGGCAGCTTCTTCCGTCTGAGGAACGTGACCCTGTCCTACGAACTGCCCAAGAGCGTGGTCAAGAAGATCAATATCGGCTCTGCACGCGTCTATGCATCTGCTGACAACGTGCTCACGCTCACCCGCTTCTCCGGTATGGACCCTGAAGTCAGCCTCGAAGGCACTTCCTCAGCCATAGCCGGTCTCTACGCCGACAACTACCCCGTACCGTTCTCCGTCGTACTGGGCATTGACCTCAAATTCTAAAGCAGCCACAGTTATGAAAAAAATATTTGCATTCGGAATCGCACTGCTTGCCCTGGTGTCATGCAACATGGATTTCTACTCATCGGATTCCATGACCTCTGCCCAGTTCAAGGAGAATCCTTCCGCGGCCGTATATACTACAGACGGCATCTACGCCCTGATGAAGGATGCACAGTACTACCGTGCTGACTCATGGCTTGAGAGCAGCAACACGTACATCCGTCACATCAACCAGCTCTCCGAGACCAGGGGTGACAACGTGACTATCTCCGGCCACTCCACCGACCCCTTCCTCCAGCCTTACCGCTACGAGGATGTACCTACCCAGAGGAACATCTACTACACCTGGTGGATAGGCTACAAGATGATTTATGCGGCCAACTCCAATATCGAGTCCATCGATCCTTCGTCCAGCGCACTGAGCTCACAACTCCTCGGCGAGAACTATTTCTTCCGTGCAATGGTGCACTTTGACCTTGTGAGACTCTTCGCAATGCCTTACGTCTGCGGACGCGGCAATGCCGGCATCCCTCTTCGCAGGAGTATGGACTACAGCACCACCACCCGCGCAACCGTAGGTGACGTGTATGACGGAGTGGTCGAGGACCTCAAACTCGCTATCCAGTACATGGACAGGGGCTCCAAGAGGGGTGACGCTTCCTATGTGTCAGCTACCGCTGCAAGGGCCCTGCTCAGCCGTGTCTACCTCGATATGGGCGACGAGCACCTGCAGGACTGCATCGACCTCTGCGACGAACTCATCTCCAAGGCTCCCGCTTCCGTACAGGGCGAATACACCGTAGCAGCTCTCGCTGAGTATCCCAAGCACACCTGGGACAACCCCGAGACCATCTGGTGCCTCCACCACGTCTATCCTACCGACCTGCCTTCTGCTTCCTCCACCATCGGCGCAATGTACAACGTGTCCGTCGTGAGCGATGACGGCTGGGGCGAGTGGTACTGGAACGACGAGCTCATCGAGCTCTTCAACCGCTATCCCGAGGACAGGCGCTTCCAGGCATACTTCACCTATGTATGGTATCCCGAGACCGTAGTTAAAGACGACGGCAAGCAGATGGTATGCTTCCCTGAGAAGCCCGCTGACGGCGACTACTGCGTGACCGGCTATGTCCAGGGTCTCACTCCTGCGGCCGACGGTTCCTATACCTTCAACTACGAGGGCAAGAGCTACACCGCAGTCCCCGAGATGGTGGGCGGTTACAAGCGCTACTTCATCAACGCCAACATGACCGGCGACGCCACTTTCTTCGGCGGAAGGACCCCCGCATACATCAGGCCTGACGTGGACGAGGATCTCGGTATCCGCAGCGGTCTGTATGTAAGGTACCTGAACTCCAAGTACAGCGGCCAGGACGGATACGCAACCTTCACATCCCCCGTGATACTGCGCTGGGCTGAGGTATTCCTCAACAAGGCCGAGGCTCTCGCCCGCAAGGGCAGCAACGGCGACGCCCTGGATGCAGTCAACGTGATCCGCCATCGCGCAGGACTCTCGGGAGACGCTGATTTCACCATCGCCAACTACGCCTCCCGCGGATACGAAAGCGTCCTGGACGTAGTGCTTGACGAGGAGCGTATGGAATTCTGCTTCGAGGCACACCGCTACTATGATCTCCTCCGCAACAAGAAGAACATAGACCGCCGCTACGTGGGTTACCACCCCTTCGAGGTAGTAAGCTACAACGATCCCCGCATAGCGCTGAGGCTCCCCGATGATGAGATCAACTCCACAGATCTGGAGCAGAATCCCCGCTAATAACACAAAACCCCCGAAATGAGAAGAATATTCGCAATAGCAGCTGCAGCGCTGCTGATCGGGAGCCTCTCAGGTTGCGGCACTGACCAGCCAACCGGTCATACCGTAACCAAGCCGGACGAGCTCGCGGCCCCGGAGATGAGCATCTCCGGGGTCCCGACGAGCATCGAGGCAGGCGGCTCCTTCACCATCACTGTCACGTCCAACTCATCCGGAAACATCTCCGTCAAGCTGGACAAGACGACGGTGGCAGTGGCTACTGCTGCAGGAGACCGCAAATGGGACATCACCGTCGGTTCGGTCTCTGAGGACACCAAAGTCAAGATTACTGCCACTCAGGATGAGTCCAAGGGAGAAGGCTACGCCGCCGGTTCCGTCTCCGCCACTTTCAAAGTGGTTGGAAGCGGTGATTCCGGTGACGAAAACCTGCCCGGACCTGATGACGAGGTGGAAGGCACACTGGTGACTTTCACAGAGCTCAACGGCGAGATGGTAAGCCCTGAGAGGGGCATGTACAGCGCCTACGAAGTCCACAAGAACACCACGGCCCTCACTACCGCTGCAGTGAAGTCCAAGCTTCAGGGCGGCAATACCCTGTGGCTGATTGAGTTCTACCTCACCGAGTTCATGACCGGCAACATCTCGCAAAGCTATCTTGACAAGATTCAGTCCTGCTTCGATGCCATCCGCGGCGGCGGTGCCAAGACAATAGTGCGCTTCGCTTACAGGGTGGACCACAGTCAGCCCGAGCTCGATCAGGAGCCTACCCTTGAGATTGTGCTCAAGCACATTGCTCAGGTTAAGCCCATACTCCAGCGCAACGAAGACGTGCTCTTCTGCCTGCAGGCCGGATTCATCGGCACATGGGGCGAGTGGTATTATACCACCCACATCAGCTCCATTGCAGACCGCAAGAAAGTCTGCGACGCCCTGTTGGACGCTGTGCCCGCATCGCGCCAGATTCAGCTCCGCACCCCCGCCTTCAAGATGAAGATGTACAACCTCGCCCTCAAGGACACCATCACGGTGGCTACCGCACACGGCGAGACTGCTGCGGCAAGGCTTGGCGGTCACAACGACTGCTTCGGGGCTGACGCAAGCGACGAAGGTACCTTCGAGAGCGAGGACGGCAGGAACTTCTGGAAGGCCGACACCCGTTATACCATAATGGGCGGCGAGACCTGCCAGGTCTCCGACTACTGCCTCTGCCCCAACACTCTCAAGGACCTCGAGGACTATCACTGGACCTACCTCCACGACGGCTACAACGAGCAGGTGCTCGCCCGCTGGAAGAAGGACGGCTGCATGCCTGAGATCCGTTCGCGCCTCGGCTACCGTCTGGTCCTCAAGGACCTCCACCACGGCACCGTCGAGAAGGGCAAGGAGTGCAAGGTCATAGTCCGCATGTACAACAATGGCTTCGCCGCTCCCATGAACCCCCGTCAGGCATGGCTAGTCTGGGTTGGCTCGGACGGCAAGGCTGTGAAGAGCATGCTCGGAGTTGATCCCCGCAGCTGGCAGCCCGGTTACAATGTGTTCGCCGGCAAGTTCACCCCTTCTACTGACAAGGGAGCCCTCTATCTGGAGCTGGCTGACCCCATGCTGCCCGACAATCCTGACTACAGCATGGCTCTTGCCAACGAGGGAGTGTTCGACGTGAAGACAGGGTACAACAAACTTCTGGAGATAAAATGAAAATAGTACGTTTATCGATAACTCTTGCAGCGGCCGTCATTTTGGCGGCCGCCTGCGCTTGCACCAACAAGGATAATCCATCCGGCCACGAGGGAGAGCAGCAGGAACAGGGCGGAGGGTCCGAGACTGGCCCGGATACCTACAAGTTCGTAGCCTCCGCGCTCAAGGGCAGATGGGAAGCCGGGGATGTGATATATGTCCACGGCAACATGGGCTCCTGGTCCGAGACCATTACTCTCAGCGCGGCCGACATCTCCTCTGACGGCAAGACCGCGACCGGCAAGCTTGGCGAAGTCACTTCCAAGCCCGCCGAGCCTGACGGCCTCTACGCCGCATGGCCTTACAAGGCGGTTAAGGACGTCAAGAAGAAAATTGGCTCCAAGACCAGCTTCGAGAAGTGCGACGGTCTGCTCACGGTAGCTTACCTGAGCGGCGACACCTTCAACTTCATAGATGTCGCATCTTCGCTGACATTCAAGGTCACCGGAGATTACGACAGCTATGCTCTCTGCGCGGGCGACCGCGACGGCATGGAGGTCACCGACTTCTGCGTCGACTATACCTCCAAGGGTATGGAGATTGAGCAGAGGGAGAATACCGGCTATCCCTTCAAATACGGAAGCGTGAAGTCCGGGGAGACCGTAAAAATCTGGCTGCCGGGAGGCATGAGCTTCGCAGGCGGACTGTACCTGTATTTCGGCAAGGGCGACAGCTGGTCCGCAGTCTACAGCATTGCAGGCAATGTCGCTCTCGAATACGGCAAGGCCCGTGAGCTGGGAGACATCTCCTCGGCGCTGAAGGCCTATGACGGACCGGCCCCCAGGATACCTCAGATAGTGTCTTGCACCAAGCTCACAGTGGGCCTCAACGAGCTCTCAGGCATATGCCTGGGCGAGGGAGAGGAATTCCTCTGGGCTGTCGGCGACGACGGTGACCTTGCGAAGATTTCGTTCGAAGGCGAGGTGCTGTACAAATTCCACATCAGCGGCGACACAGAGGACGTATCCCGCAATCCCGAGACCGGCGACCTTCTGATAGGGCTTGAGCCTAACGGAGTGGGCATCGTGCGGGGCCCTGACTTCAACACCAAGGCAAGTACGCTCTTCACCGTCGCGGAGTGCAACAACTACGGCAACTCCGGCATCGAGGGACTTACCTATTACAAGGACGGTATGGTCTATGCCGGTGCGCAGAGCAATTCGCACCTCTTCCGCTGCAATCTCAAGACCGGACAGGTCCTGTGGCAGAAGAAGATGTACGACAAGAAGAAGGTCTCAGAGATAGCCGGACTCTGCTACGACGCCGAGAAGGACTGGCTCTGGATAATCGACTCCGAGAACAAGAAGGTATTCGTCTATACGGGCGACGCCGAGTCCCTTATCGGTGCCTACCCTATCGACGGCTCCAATCCGGAGTCCGTCTGCCTCGACCGCAAGCACAGCCGCCTCTGGGTCGGTGACGACTACGGCGAGACTTCCTACCTCTACCGCTACGAACTCAGCGGACTGGAATAAAAAAAGGCGACCCAAACGGGTCGCCTTTTTTATGAAGCAAGCTTCAATTAAGGAAGCACAACTTCGAGGAGAGGCTCGGTGCCTGCGCCTTCGCCCTGAGGGAGAAGACCGGAAGTAGCCCAGCCGCTGGTGTAAGCGCAGAGACCTACGCCGCACTTGCCGGCCTTGAGGCAGTTGACAACGCTGCGGAGGACGGAAACCTCGACCTTCACGACATCGCCTGCGACCTTACCTGCGGACTCGCAGAATGCGCTGATCTCAAGCTGGGTGAGGTGGCCACCTTCGCCCCATGCGTCTGCTCCGTCAACACCGTCATAGTTGTAGATGTTCATGGACTCGGACATGTCACGGACTGCTCCGTCAGCATAGAAACCGGTCTCGTCCTCGAGCATATACTCGTAGCCGATGGGATCCCAGAGCCAGGATGCGCCGCCCTTCAGGACATTGTTGTCTGCATCGATGAAGATCTCGAAAGGAGCGTTGTCGCCCTGCTCCTCAGCGAGGACATACTCAAAGTAGATGTAGATGTTGGAGTCGTCGGCAATTGCCTTCATAGCGATAAGGCCCTCTGCATAAGGAGCCTCGGCCTCAAGCTCGAAGCTGGAAGCTGCAGTTGCTGCATCCCAGTCAGCGAAGTCACCGTCGATGGTGATGAGTTCCGTCACTTCCTGGCCGCCACCGCCGCCACCGGAAGGCTTCTTGTCTTTGTCACAGGAGCTGATCATGCCGGCTACGGTCACGATAGCGAGAGCATAAAGGAAAAACTTTTTCATTGTTTAAGTGTTTTGGGTTATGTATTGGTAATAAGCGTATTTCGTTTATCCAGCCAAATATAATAATTTTTTCTTTCGCATCATACAAACGAAACAATCCGTAACGTAATATATATGAAAGGGGTTGCTTTTCTTGGCATTTCTTGGCATTTTTACACAATAGAATGAAACACAGCACTATGACTAAAAACATCATTAGATTTGCGGTCCTGCTGATGGCGGGCGCAATGATTTTCACTTCCTGCGGGAAGAAGGATCCTGACAAACAGGGCGGTAAGGATAAGGAGAATACCGAAGATGTCACCAAGGCTTCGGTCCAGATTATTCTTGACGGTCAGTTCACCGACTGGGACCAGATTACCCCTGAGGTGGCCGGCAAGGATGACTTCATCGATATGGTAAAGGCCTCTTCTTCTGACCCTATCCGCGTAATCAAGACCACTTCCGATATCAATTACGTGTATTTCTACGCCGAGATTTCCTGCGACGCACTCCCTCAGACATCCATCTGCGCAGAGTGGGGCGACTCCTGGAACGGCGCTGAAGGCTTCAGGGGCGACGACAAGAACGACGGCATCTCCACCAGTCTTCCTCCGTTCAACCTCTTCTTCGACCCCGACGGAGATGAGCTGACCGGCTTCTACACCTATGCAGGTACGGACGGTCAGGCTGCAATCCCCGGCCTCGGCTGCGAGATGTGCGCACAGAACCTGATGTTCTTCAACCCTGACACCAAGAAGCTCGGCATCGCCTGGAACCAGACCAACATCGGCCCCAGCCAGATTACCAATGCCGACGGCAGCGTGTCCGCCTACAACTACGACGGCACCTTCTTCCAGGAGTGGCCTGACACCGTCATCCCTCAGTACGGCTGGCAGAACGGCGCAGGTGACGGCAAGGGCGACAACGTCGCTCCCCGCAAGGAGAACATCTTCTCCCAGCTGGTTTCCGGCTGGATCAAGGTCGAGTTCGCATTCGACAAGAATGACATAGTCAACCTGGGCGACAACGACGAAGAGTTCGCATGGGGTGTCTGCTTCCGCAACGGAGATGACTTCCTCCAGGATATCGGTCCCGTCCATGCTAAGTACGGCGAATGAGAATCGCACACGAACTGACACTTTTACTGGCAGCCGCCCTTGCAGTTTCCTGCTCGGGCGGCATTGCCGGCTTTTGGGACGAGGGCGACCTCAGTGTGGACAGGAGCAACTACAGCGAGCAGCGTGACCACTTCGCCGAGTTTGCAGAGCTGACCGTAGGAGCCCCGGAGAAAGAGGTCCACGCGGCTCTGGACCGCATGTTTGACAGGCTGCTTGCCGACACCGTGTCCTACTATGTCTATGCGGACTGGGTAGAGGCAGCATTCTACAACATTTACTCCCCTACCCGGGATGCCGCGATATTCGAGTACGCCGCCGCACGCATGCTCGCCGACGAGATTATGCCGGACAATGTCGAGGAACTCGAGAAGCAGAGGCGCTACAACAGCCTCAACCTCGCCGGCTCCCCCTGCATCCTGCCGGAGCTTAAGACTCCCGACGGGGAGATTCTGGCCGTGCCCGGAGGCGAAGCATGCATCATCCTTGTGATAAACCCCTCGTGCCGCAGCTGCGCCAGCTCCCTCGCTGCGCTCGCAGAGCAGCCCGGGCGGCACATAGCAATTTGTTTCGGCAGCCCCATAGTACCGGATTCACCCGTATGGGAGTACTGCTATGCAAGCGACTTCAAGAGCGTCTTCGATATGGATGCGGCACCGTTCTGGTTCGCCGTAGATGCCGAAGGCACTGTCACGACACCTTACTCAATCGTACATTCCAACTAACAGAGCTATATGAGAATCCAGGCAGTCCTCGCAACGCTTAGCCTCCTAGTCCTCTGCTCATGCAGTGGCGACGGGGGCCTGCAGTATTACAGTACTCCACGCACCTACGAGACCGTGAGCGTCACGGCTCCCGCAGACGATGCCGGGGTGCGCAATGTCATCATTATGATAGGCGACGGCATGGGTCTGGAGCAGGTAAGCTGCGCCTGGGTGCTCAACCACGGCCGGCTCAACCTGGACAATTTCCCCGTCGTGGGACTCTCGAGGACTTACAGCACAGACCACCTGATTACCGACTCCGGAGCGGGCGGTACTGCAATTGCGGCAGGAGTCAAGACTGCCTACGACCACATAGGCATGGCGCCGGACAATGTAACCGAGTTGCCCTCGATCCTCGTCAAGGCACAGCAGGCCGGCAAGAAGACCGGCGTCGCCGTCACCTGCCATTTCGCCGATGCTACGCCTTGCGACTTCTGCAGCCACAATGAGTACCGATACAACCAGGAGGACCTCATAGCCGACTACCTCGACTGCGGAGTTGACTACCTCAGCGGCGGCGGCATGGACTGGTTCACTATTCACCGTACCGACGGGCGCGATATTGCGGCGGAGATGGTAGCAAAGGGATATAATCTCGCGGTTAATGAAGAGGAACTGATGGCCGCCGACCTGCCCGTACTGGGCATCCTCGCACCGGACAATCTGCCCGTAGCGCAGGAGCGCGGCGAACTCTACCGTCACTCCGTCGCCCGCGGGCTGGAACTGCTCTCCAAGGCTGCCGGAGATGCCGGGTTCGTCATGATGCTCGAAGGTTCATGCATTGACGACTGGCTCCACGGCAACCGCATAGACCTCGCAATGGAAGAGCTGCTGGACTTCGACCGCACCATAGGCGACGTGCTGGAGTGGGCTGCCGCTGACGGGCATACGCTCGTGGTAGTGGCTGCAGACCATTCAACCGGCGGACTGTCGCTGATGGACGGAGACCTCGCCGAGGGGCTCATCGGAGTATCCTTCGCCGACGAGAGCCACAACGGCATAGCAGTCCCCTACTATGTCTGGGGCCCCGGAGCATCGCGCTTCGGCGGAATTCTTGAGAACGACGCCCTCGGGCGCACCATAGCAAGCTTCGTGCAATGAAACTGCGTTATTTAAGCATACTCGGGATACTCTGCCTGATGACAGCGACCTGTGACAGCAATGTCACCATAAGCCTCGAGCCCATCGAGGAAGACAAGCCGGTCACTCCGCCGTCGCCTGATCCAGATCCAGACCCCGACCCTGAGCAGACCGTAGATATATTCTTCACCGAATCTGCGGGCGCCACCACCAATCCTGAGCGCGGCTTATACAAGGCCAAGGACATCAAGTCCTCCTCGAGCGCACTCAAGGCCAGCGATGTGCAGGCAAGGCGCCTCGAAGGCGTAACACTGTGGTATCTTGGCTTCTACCTCACCGACTTCATGAAGGGAGACATATCCAAGTCTTACCTCGACAAGATTCAGAACAGCTTCAACGCTCTGCGGCAGGGAGGCGCCAAGTGCGTGCTCCGCTTCGCCTACAGGGATGACGATGACGGTTTCGGGACCATAGACCAGGAGCCGGAGAGGCAGGTCGTGATGCGTCACATTGAGCAGCTTAAGCCCCTGCTGCAGGAGAACGCGGATGTGATCTTCGTACTGCAGGCCGGATTCATAGGCACCTGGGGCGAGTGGTACTACACGACTCACTTCGTCTATCAGCCGGAATCCAATGCCGACTACCAGCCGCGCAAGGAGGTCTGCGAAGCCCTGCTGGATGCCATGCACGAATCCCGCCAGATAGAGCTGCGCACTCCCCAGTTCAAGATGCGCCTCTACGGCCTCGCTCTCAAGGACACCCTCACTGCGGCCACGGCGCATAGCGGCAGCAAGTATTCGCGCTTAGCAGGACACAACGACTGCTTCGGCGCCTCCGAGACTGACTACGGCACCTTTGACAACGAGCCCGACGACCGCAAGTTCTGGAAGGCTGATAGCCGCTATACCATAATGGGCGGCGAGACCTGTGCGCTGTCGGATTACTGCCTCTGTCAGAATTCGCTGCGCGACCTGCAGGACTACCACTGGACCTACCTGCATCTGGGATACAACAAGCAGGTCCTGGGCCGCTGGGCTCAGGACGGCTGCTATGACGAGATAGTGAGGCGCCTTGGTTACCGCCTGGTGCTCGAAAGCATCACCCGGACTGCGAGCATTAAGGCCGGGCAGCCCTGCAATCTCACAATTCACCTTCGCAACGACGGCTTCGCGGCACCCATGAACCCCCGCGGCGCTACCCTCGTATGGGTCCCGGAGGGGGGCGGCAAGGAGGAATTCCCCCTCGGCTCCGACCCCCGCACCTGGCACAGCGGCAGCCACACCATCAAAGCTACATTCACCCCCGGCAGCGCAAAGGGAACACTCTACCTGCTGCTGGACGATCCCATGCTGCAGGGCAAGCCCGAGTACAGCATAGCTCTGTCCAATACCGGGGTGTTCGAGTCTTCCACCGGATACAATAAACTCTTCGAGATCAAATAATCATGGCAGAGAAAAAGCACAACTGGCTCCTGTACGCCCTAGTGACTATGGTCACCTGGGGCGTCTGGGGAGCGTTCTCGGACCAGCCGGACTACCCGGCAACCCTCACCTACGTAGTGTGGGCAATCAGTATGATCCCCTGCGCACTCGTTGCGCTCGCCAATATCAAATGGAAGCTGGATGTACGCAAGAAGAGCGTGCTGCTCGGCATGGGAGTCGGACTCCTCGGCGCCGGCGGACAGCTCGCGCTCTTCCAGGCACTGCGCTTCGGCCCGGGCTACCTCGTGATTCCCATGATATCGGTGGCTCCTATCATCACCGTCATACTCTCCGGAGTGTTCCTCAAGGAGAGGGTAAGCCGCCTCGGTGGCGTGGGAATAGCTCTGGCGTTCGTCGCTCTAGTCTGCTTCTCGCTTTCGGGCAAGAGTGATGAGGCCGTCACCAGCTGGCTCTGGATACTTTTTGCCGCCGTGGTGTTCGTCACCTGGGGCATTCAGGCCTTCGTGATGAAGCTCGCCAACAACTACTCCCCCGACGCGGAGAGCATATTCGTGTACATGACGATTTCCGGCCTGGTGCTGATACCTGCAGCGCTCGCGATGACCGATTTCAGCGTGCCTATCAACCACGGCTGGAGCGGTCCCGGCTTCACTTTCTGCGTGCAGATACTCAACGCCATCGGCGCTTTCGCCCTCGTGTATGCCAACCGTTACGGCAAGGCCATGGTGGTGGCCCCTCTGGGCGATGCCTGCGCACCCGTAATAAGCTGCATCATATCGTTCGTGCTCTACGCGCACTTCCCCTCGGTGCCGCAGATCATCGGTATAGCCGCCGCTATCAGCTGCGTGCTTCTTCTCAGTCGTGAATAATTAATAATCAACCGCATAATGAAAGACATCATCCGCCATTTCGCCATCAAAGGCAACGTCGTTGAAATCAAGCCGCTCGGCAACGGTCTCATCAACGATACCCTGCTCGTAAGCACAGACGGTCCCGACAACTACGTCCTCCAGAAGATCAACAACTCCATCTTCAAGGATGTCGAGCTCCTGCAGCACAACATCGACTGCGCAACCGCGCACATCCGCCGCAAGCTCGCCGGTGACCCGGACATCGACCGCAAGGTCCTCACATTTATCCCCTGCGTTGAGACAGGCAAGAGCTACTGGACCGACGGAGAAGCCTACTGGAGGGTATCCGTGTTCATCAAGGACGCATTCACCTACGAGACCGTGAACCCCAAGTACTCCTACTTCGCCGGCAAGGCGTTCGGAGCCTTCGAGGGCATGCTCGCTGACATCCCCGACACTCTCGGCGAGACCATCCCCGACTTCCACAACATGGAGCTGCGCGCACGCCAGCTGCACGAGGCCGTGGAGGCCGACAAGGTGGGACGCATGGCCGAGCCCGAGGTCAAGGAACTGCTCGCCGCAATGCTCCCCTACGAGGAGGAGATGTGCAAGGCCGAGCGCATGTACCGCGAGGGCCTGCTGCCCAAGCGCATCTGCCACTGCGACACCAAGGTCAACAACATGATGTTTGACGCCGAAGGCAACATCCTCTGCGTCATCGACCTGGATACCCTGATGCCTTCGTTCGTGTTCTCCGATTTCGGCGACTTCCTCAGGACTGCCGCCAACACCGTGGCCGAGGACGACCCCGCAATCGAGAAGGTCGATTTCAAGATGGATATCTTCGAAGCCTTCCTCAAGGGCTACCTGGAGGGCACCGCAAGCTTCCTCACCCCCGTGGAGAAGGAGAACCTCCCCTACGCCGCATGCCTCTTCCCTTACATGCAGGCAGTAAGGTTCTTCACCGACTACATCAACGGCGACACCTATTACAAGATAAAATACCCCGAGCACAACCTCGTCCGCACCCGTAACCAGTGGGCCCTCTTCAAGTCCGCCCTCTCCAAGGTGCCGCAGATGAAGGCTCTGCTGTAGCACATTATGCTGAAACGCCTGCTCACCGCCGCTGCGGCACTGCTTCTAAGTGCCTGCACGATAATCAATATCACTCCGGACGACGACAAGACCGCGCCGTCCGGAGAGGATAATACCATCGATGTCATAGTGACGGGAGATGTGGTGGAAGCAGGCATGACTTATGCCCGGGTGCTCGGATATACCAACAATCTGAGTCTCGAGACGCTCGTCGGGCTTAAGACCCTGGGATTCATCGGAGTGGAATACGGCCTCAGCGAGGACTCCATGACCGGGCAGGCGGGGTGCGATGTGATCGAAGGCAGGAAGCTCGACATTACAATAAACGGTCTGCTTCCCGGCACGAAATACTATTACCGGGCGGCGCTTGACATAGAAGGCGTACGCGAAGTAGGCCGCGAGATCCGCAGCTTCACTACCAAGGCATTCGAGTTCGAGGGGAGCGTTCTCAGCGGCGCTACGGAGGATATAGACTACGAGAGCGCCCGCATTACCGGCATAGGCATCGAAGGGTCTATACCAGATGGCGAGAGCTTCATCTGGGGTCTCGTTGTAACAAAGGATCTGGAGTTGCTGGATCGCTGGGAGTATGGCAGCGAAGACGGCGTCACCGTAAGAGTATTAGAGGAAAGCTTTATGCTCTATAACCTCTTCCCCGGCACGACATACTACCGCTGCGGCTTCCTCTACATGGGAGGCAGGACGGTAACAGGACCGCAGCGCAAGTTCACCACTCTGGATGTGCCCAGGAGCAAGTTCGTCGATCTCGGGCTGAGCGTCAAATGGGCCTCATGCAACATAGGACAGAGCACGCCCTGGGTGGACTACAGCGTGTCTGGGACCAAAGGCACGGAGCTGAGCTGGGACCAGGCGAGCGCCGCCATCAGGAGCGCCTACGGTCCCGGGGCGAGACTTCCGAGCAAGGCTGAGTTGGAGGAGTTGCTGGAGCTCCTCAGGGAGGATATCCACCCCACCGAGTCGAAGAACTTTCATGGCGGGTGCGCAGTCATCACCGGAGCGGGCGGGAAGTCAATCGCAGTCCCGGCAGGCGAAGTATACTGGACGGCGACGCCGCAGTTCAATACCGAAGACGCCCATCACACGGCCCATATATACACTACTTACCCCTGGCGCGGCTGGGACATAGGAGTATCGGACAAGTACGGCACCGACAACAGCCGGAAGTACATGGTGCGGGCGGTGCTTGACTACGGTTACGAAGAGACATGGTATGCCGACGATGTAGCCGGCACCTATGAAGCCACTGACTGGCTTTGGGACAGCAGCGCAGGGAGTTGGGGCTGGTTCGACCCCTTCGATGTCATCCTGGCTGAAGTCCCCTACTACCCCAGCTACATCCAGATTATGAACTTCTGGGACGGCGGCAAGACAATTGATGCTGAGATAGACCCCAATACCGGCGACATCTACATCTGCCCCGGTGTCGTGATTTACGAAGATCAGACCACTGGTCCCATACGCATGGAGACAAGGGGCGAAGACCGCATCACCCTCACCTACAATCCCGACACCCGCAGCTACCGCTCCTCCGTCTTCCTACCCACAGCCGACGGCGGCTTCTACGGTTACTACTGCACCGACCTGAAACTCAAATAGTCATTCCGGCCGAAGAGCCGGAATCTCCTACATCGCGAACGGCAGCGCCATTCCGAGCGAGACATACCAGTAATCCCAATTGTGCACCCCGTCGCGTATGCGCAGCTCGCAAGGGATGTCCAGCGCGCGCATCTTACGGTAGAAATCCATGCTGAGACTCAGCAGGAAGTCATCGTCGCCGCAATCCACGAACCATTTAACGCTGCGCAGGGCCTCCAGCGTCGCCTCGTCGGCAGCATCCACGAAGTCAAGCGCCGAATGCTCATGCACGGCGGTGCAGACATGGTAGAAGCAGTCCTTCTCCTCCCCGGGCTTGAGCTCGCCTGAGTTGTTGTCCAGCCATGGGCTCATCGCGAAGCAGCTCGCGAACATATCCGGATGCCTCTGGGCATAGACTACACTGCCGCCACCACCCATCGAGAGGCCCATCACGGCGCGGTGCTCACGGTCACCGATCGCGTGATATTTGGCTTCGACCGCAGGGATGAATTCGCCGAAGAAGAAGTCCTCGTAGTTCCAGCCCGGCATGTTGAAATAGCCGTTCCAGGTATTGTGGATATCTGGGCCGCCCGCATTGGGCATCACTATCAAGACATCCCCAATCTGACCTGCCGCCACCAGCGAATCCACCACCACCTGCATGTGGCCCTTTTCCGCCCATGCGGTATAATCGTCGGTGAGGCCATGCAGCAGATACACAATTGGATAAGCTCCGCTCTCGGAATATCCCGCCGGCAGATACACATTGTAAGTAACCTCCGCACCCAGCACCTCACTCCGGATGCTGTCAGTAACTATCTTGCTCGTCTGCGCATGGCATCCCGCCATCAGCACGACCGCTGCAACAATCAGAATTCTTTTCATAGCATGTTTCATTTCCGTAAAGATAGCATTAAAAAACCAGACTCAAATTCGTAAAAAGTAATAAGATTCATAAAAATCTGCACCTCAACTAGTTGAATCTCTTGATTTCGCGAGAACTCTGCGCCATATTCGTCGAAATAATATTTGCTTCTTGTTTACTAATTAGTTAACTTTGCGCGGTATGAAAAAGTCGGTTATCCGACAAGTGATCGTGTTTGAGGATCACTTTAAGGAGTTTAGGAAAACGTTGGGCCGGGATACTTTGAAGAAACTATATCAGGTACTGACTCTGATAATGACAGTAAGAGTAATTCCTACAAAGTTCTTGAGGGCCATCAAGGGAAGGAAAGGACTGTTTGAAATCCGAATGGAACATGAGAGCAACATTTACAGGGTGTTTTGCTGCCTAGACGAAGGGGATTTGGTTATTCTCTTTAACGGCTTTCAAAAGAAGTCACAAAAGACGCCGATAGAACAAATAAATAGAGCTGAGGCTCTAATGAAAGAGTATTTTGATAAGAAAATGAACCAAAACAATGGATAAGCAATACCTCAAAGAAATGGATTTAACCCCGATTGAAGACCTTATTACCGAGGACTTCGGGGCAGTTGGGACTCCCGAACGAGATTTGTTCGAGATGGAGTGTGATGCCTTCGTGATTGGCGAGCAGCTAAAGGACGAACGCCTAAAGGCCGGCCTCACACAGGAGCAGCTGGCTAATAAGATCGGAACAAAAAAGAGTTTTATATCCAGAGTAGAGAAAGGACGCACTGATATACAGCTCTCAACTCTGGTGAAGCTGTTTCGTGGATTAGGAAGGCATGTAAGCGTAAGAGTCTTCTAAAGCTGGGCAAATAGCTGGAAGTGAAACGCTTCATAACACTTTCGGGCTGTCAGTTTTGTCAGTTCCGAAAATTGTTGTATTTTTGAAGATATGAATAATATGCAAGATAATAACGCGTTATATATGACTAAATTAAATCTCTACGAAGCGCCCGAATCGATCTTCATCGAACTGCGCTCAAGCCAGCTGCTGATGCTCTCTGCCGGAGCTCAGGATGTTACATTCTCGGAGGCCAAGTCCTTCGAAAACTTCTTTGGCGAATAATCCTAAAATAGTAATGCTATGAGACACAGCTACATTTCATTCATTATTATTGCAGGTATCGCTCTCCTCTCCTCCTGCGCCCGCGTAAGCGAAATCGAGCAGCCCACCGAAGCCCAGAAGGGCACTTACACCTACACCATCTCTGCTAGCTCTCAGGACACCAAGACCAGTTATGACGCTGAGGGTCACTTCTCTTGGACAGCAGGTGATGCAATCTCCGTCCTCTTCCACAAGGGCAGCGACAACAAGTTCTTCACCCTTACCACGTCAAATAGCGGAGCCCTCGCATCCTTCACCGGTGAGATTGAAGACGACTACACAATCGGCGCCTCTGACGGTGATGAGTTTGACAAAAAGATCTGGGCTTTGTTCCCGGCTTCTGATAAACACTCATATACTGCGGCGAACGATTCCGTGAGTTTCTATGTGCAGCCAGAAGTTGACTTCACCACCCGTGCATCAGCCAACATCCCTATGTACGACCTGGTGGCCGCTGAAGGCGAAGAACTGTACTTTAAGAGCCTTACCGGTAATTACAAGTTCATCCTTAAAGTCAAGGATCATCGCATAAACAAGGTCAAGGCAGTTGTTTACAACCAGCAGACTTATGGACTGTCCGGCAACTGGCCCGTAAAAGTCAGTGATAAAACATATATCAATTACGGATATGCAGCTCCCGGCAGTGAGAAAAGCACTCTCACATACACCTGCAATGTTAATCACGTTGACAGCCTTGCAGAGTTCTATGTTTCAAGTTGCTATTGGGGCAAATTCCAGCCTTCAATCTCCATTTATGACGCCGAGAGGGATTACCTCCTGACCGAGCTTAATGCGACAAAGATTGATACTGCTAAGTACTTAAACAAGGTACAGCCAATCACAATTGCAGTGAATACCGAAACCTATATTCCAGCAATCAACATCGACGGTTCATTCAGTGACTGGGATGACGTCCCGCATGTTATCACGACCTCGGACTCGAAAATCGTGGAGTGGCGTTATACGACCGACTCTAAGAATCTGTATTTCCTCTATAAGGTTGCCGCCAGTAAGGTAACAACTGAAGCAAGCTCTTACGATTGGGATCCGTATATTTATGTTGGTCTGGATACGAATAATGATGAAACCAAGGGTTCTAATGGCGGCGGCGGCACCGGTGACGGTATGGAAGCCAGACTTAAAATATTCCCCTGGAGGGGATCGTCCTCCAAGACTGCTGAGTGTATAATTGGTAAGGACTCCAATGGTGAGATTGACTGCCCCGTTGGCACAGAAGTCGCCAAAGCTACGGTTGGTGGAAAGTTTGTGGGAGATTACTGCTATGTCGAAGTCTGTGTCCCTATGGATAAAATAGGTTCACCTTCCGGTCCAATTGCAGTCAACCATGCAATGAACTATTATTCAGTTGGCAGGACTCAGATTATGCCTGAGATAGCGAGCATCACCGCCGAAGATCAGACAGTAGATATCGGTGAGACAAAGAGCATTGGTGCTACAACCAACTCTACTGCTACGCTATCTTATTCATCGAATGATACCGAAGTTGCAACTGTAGATGCCAATGGTATTATCACTGGAGTCGCAGCCGGTACCGCAACCATCACAGTAAGTGCCTTAGCTGTTAATGGCGAATACAGCGCTGCTTCTAAAGACATTACCGTCACGGTAACTACTCCCTTCACTCCTTCAATCAACATCGACGGCGACCTTTCAGATTGGGATGGAATTGAAGCTTTCACCGATGGAGGTAATACTGGGAGAATTAAAGAATGGAAATTTAAATCCGATGAAAGGTTTGTATACGTATATCTTGCTCTTCGAAGGAATAGAGCAGGTGACAACAAAGTTCTTTATGTAGGATTCGACACCGATAATGATTCCAGTTCTGGCACGGTTACTTATGGGATGACGATAGGGATGGAGTCATACGCAACACTTGTACCATTCACCAATAGCGGCAATGCTACAACTCCAATAGCCGTAACTGGTTATGATGCGGCCAGCGTCATACATGGGACCAGTAGCACTACTAACGGAAAAGTATTCGTTTGGGATTACGATGAAGGCGATGAACTTCAACCGCTAAGCAGTGATTTCTCTAGAATATTCATTGAATTAAGCATCCCTAGAGATAAGTTGGGACTCCCTGCTGCTGGAACTGAAATTACTGTTCAGTGCTGCTATGAAAATGCTTACTATTCAGGCGCTAAGAGCGTAACTCTGGAATAAAGGCAAACTCATCATTATATTATAACATGTTCGCCGCGCCGGGTTCCGGGGCGGCGAATTTGATTATCAATGAGGGATAGTTTCAATTCCACTTTCATTCCCGTAAGCAAAATGGGGCTTCCCCGCTCACCGCAGCACATTTTTCCGTTTCTGGTGTGCAAAAAGGGGGTGTTTTGCACCCGCAAAACACATTGTTTAAAAAGAAGACTCAAATTCGTAAAAAGTATTAAGATTCATAAAAATCTGCACCTCACGAATATCCAAGGCTTGTTATAGAATAATCTCGTTGCAATATTTGCCAGACAAAACTGTATGCTTTATGAAAGATTCTGTGAAAGAGAAATCCGGCCAATTTGCCAACATCCTGC
>CAMZEI010000011.1 GCA_947305815.1 uncultured Bacteroidales bacterium
GCTACTGGTACTTCGCTGTCAACGGCGACGAGGTGAACTTCAGTGTCCCCGAAGCCGGAGTGATCAATAATAACGATGCAATGTTCGGATACTATATCGATTCTCCATCTGCCAGTGGTTGGGGTGACATCTTCGTCTCTGTTGACCTCCAGCGCATCAGCATGGGTGGCTCTTCGGCACAGGCAGCTCCTGCCATGGCAAGGAATGCTGAGCCTCGTCAAATACCCGGCATGCAGAAGATTGGTAAATAACCATTAACCTTTTGAAAACAGCGCCGCCAGAGCACAATGACGGCGCTGTTTTTTATCAAATAACCGTGAAAGCATGAAAAGAATACTCACAATACTGCTTGCAGCCGCTGCTCTGCTCGCCTGCAATAAAGAACAGACCCCGTCCATCTCCATTGACGGGCAGACCTCTTACGAGTTGGGCCCTGCCCAGATCATGCTTCCAATTTCCCTTAATGCGACTTCTTCCGACTGGCAGTATGACCTGGGAGGTGCCGCATGGCTCACTGAGAGCAAAAAAGAAGACAGGCGCCTTACGCTGAGAGTCTCCGCCAACGACGGAGTAGACGCCAGGAGCGCCGTCATAACTTTCTATTACGCATCGCCTTCTGAGAGCGGCGCCGCAACTGTATCGGTGCGCCAGGAAGCAAAGGTCGCAGAGCCCGAAATATCATTTGAGGCCCCCGAGGAGATTCCTGCAGAAGGTGGTTCGGTGTCCGTAGCAATAAGCAGCAACCAGGGTGGCTGGGAGGCTGAGCCTACGGCCGATTATGACTGGCTTACTTACTCGGTTGCGGATGGTGTGCTCACCGCTACCGCAGGGCTCAATCCTACGGAGTTCGTGCGCAGCGCAAGGATACGCATTTATGCGCCGGACAAGGCTACTGCACGGGTCTTCAAGGATCTTGTCATCAATCAGAAGGCCAACATTATCGAATATCAGACCGAGGACCTCAGTGCTTCCGGCACATCCAACTGCTATGTGATAACGCACCGTGGGCCCTACACCTTCAACGCTACCGTTAAGGGCAATGGCGAGGGAGCAAGCGGCCTCGCTACCCCCGAAGCCATGTCACCTGCCGGCGTGAAGCTGGTCTGGCAGACGGTCAAGGGCATGATAAGCGACCTGTCCATTTCCGACGGCGTAGTATCTTTCGAGGCCTCCAAAGCGACGGGAAGCGCGGTAATCGCCGTAACCGACGCCTCCGGGACCATAATCTGGAGCTGGCATATCTGGCATCCTGCAATTGAAATTGCGGAGCTTCGCCACGCCGGCCCCGGGTCCCGTATGATGAACCTTAATCTCGGAGCTCTCGACAATGCTCCGGGCAGCATCTCCTCTTTCGGGATGCACTATCAGTGGGGACGCAAGGATCCGTTCCCTTATTCACCCGTCTCACATGACGGCAGTGTCTATACCATGCCCATTCCAGTCTATGACGCGGATGGGAAGAAGGTTGACATCGGTCAGTCGGACCGACTCAGCCTTAAAGAAAATACGCTGGCTTTCAGCATTGCAAATCCGGCCGTCTGCATATCAAACAGCGTCCAGGCTGAGTCTGGTGTCTCGCGCGACTGGCTGGTCTCTTCTCAGTCTAATCTTGCCCTCTGGGGCAATCCAAGAGGTGCCGAACGCTCTGACGGCAAATATAAATATCAGGGCAGCAAGTCTTATATGGATCCCTGTCCTGTGGGATGGAGGGTCCCTCCGGCAGGAGAATTCGTCAACTTCACCGAATCCGGCGGCTATACCTGGGCTGCTGGAGATACCGATAATATAATATTCGCAGACCTTGGAGGTGAAGCCTCCGTTGCAGTCGTGGATATCGATGAAGACGGTAAATATACTCTCAGAGACTGGCAGGACGGCTGGTGGCTATGGCTTGACAATAGCAGCGGCGTGAAGAGTTTCTTCCCGGCTGCAGCCCGCTATGACGGCGGTTACGCCATGCTGATGGGCAGCATGTCGGGCCTCTGGGGCAACTACTGGACCAATGCGGCATCGGACGACACCGCGCCGGGCACAGCAATTGCACTGTCTTTCAGCCTGATGAATTACCAGAAAACTAAGTACGAGATATCAATCTCACCTGTGTCCAACGGCGCAAGGGCCGACGGATATTCTGTGAGGTGCATTAAAGAATAAATAACCATGAAACGTCTGTTTATCATCATTGCGGCATCCCTGCTCTCTCTGCTCTCTTACGCGCAGAGTTATACCCCTACCACGACCTGGCCATACCTCTATTCTGATTTCATGGAGGGTGAGACCTTCTCCGCGAGCGGCACCGCCAAGAAGGCCCTTCTGAATGTGCATCTGCTCCATGCAAGCCTGCATTTCATCGACGGGCAGTTCGTGAAGGAAATGGCTCCCGGAATTGCTTTCTCCGCCCGTATAGGCGAAGACTATTTCATCAATGCCGGCGGCCGTATGATGAAGATACTCGCCAAGAACGACAACGGTTACGTGGCTGAGTGCGCGGAGATTGACATCGTCAAGCTCAATTCCTCCGAAGGAGCATACGGCTCCTCCGCCACTACGCTCGGCACCATGTCTCTGAGCTCCCTCGAAGGCATAGGCGCTACCAATTCCAGCACCAATACCAACCACATGGAGCTCAAAGCCAACAAGGAGAACGGACAGAGCCTGCCGCTCATACGCAAGAAGTACCTGTTCGTGGCCGGCAAGTGCATTTACGCTACCAAGAAGGACGTGATGGAAGCCGTGGATGCTGCCGAGTTCAAGGCCTTCCTCAAGGCAAACAAGGTCAAATGGAACAATCCGCAGAGCCTGCTGGGCGTTGTGGACTTCATAGCAGAACACAAATAGCAAATGAAAAGATATCCGATAATCGTGCTCACAGCGCTGCTTGCCGTGGCTTGCAGCGTGCAGCCTGCTGAGCAGGAAGAGCAGATTGCAGAGCCGCAGCAGGAGGAAGCCGCAGCTTCATCCGCCACTGTCCCCGGCGAGATGATAGTCGAGTTCTCTGACGACATGATAGCTGCCATCGAGAAGGACCTCCAGTCGGGCGCTTTCCTCGAGACCAAGTCCTCGGCCCTTAATTCCTCGCTCGCAGGGCTTGGAGTTATCAGCGTTGAGAGGCTGTACAGCGACGGCGGCGAATGGGAACCCCGTCACCGCAAGGCAGGCCTGCACAAATGGTATCGCATCAAATACGACCCTTCGCTGTCCCACACCAAGGCGTCCATGGATTTGGATGCCATACCGGGCGTCGTCTATACCGAGCCGGTGCGCAGAATCAAGAGCGAGGCCATATTCAACGATCCTTATCTCTCCAAGCAGTGGCATTACATCAATGACGGGACCCTGAGTCCCAACCACAAGAAAGGTTGTGATATCAATGTTGAGAATGTTTGGACTCAGTATACCGCAGGCAGCAAGGATGTCATCGTAGCCGTCATCGACGGTGGCGTGGACCCGTCCCACGAGGACCTTGGGTCAGTGGTTCTCCCCGGAGGTATTGATGGCAGCCGCAACTTCGTCAGCGGTGGCTTTGAGATTAAGCCTCACAACCACGGAACCCACGTTGCAGGCACCATCGGTGCAATCAACAACAACGGCAAGGGTGTCTGCGGCGTAGCCGGCGGTAATGACGGCAAGGGCGGTGTCCGCATCATGTCCTGTCAGGTGTTTGAGGCAATAGAAGGCTCAAATAAGGATAGAAGCGGCAATTTCTATGACGCGATTGTATGGGCTGCCGACCACGGCGCCGTGATTGCCAACAACAGCTGGGGTCACGTGTATGATAGTGAGGCAGATGCTCTCGCAGGAGGCGTCGGAAGCACGAAAGGTGCCATCGACTATTTCATCGAATACGCAGGTACCGACAAGTCCGGCAATCATACCCAGACCGGGCCTATGAAAGGAGGACTTGTCGTCTTCTCAGCCGGCAATGACAACTGGAGCATGGGCTGGCCTGCAGCTTACGACGCCGTCATAGCTGTCGGAGCAGCAGCCCCTGACTACAGCAGGGCTTATTATTCCAATTATGGCGACTGGGTGGACATTGCTGCACCGGGCGGTTCGGCAAAGTATAGCAATGGACAGGTACTCAGTACGTTCCCCGGTAATTCCTATGGTAACTACCAGGGTACTTCCATGGCCTGCCCGCATGTGTCGGGTGTTGCAGCCCTGCTGGTCTCGTATTACGGAGGCCCCGGATTCACGGTTGATATGCTTAAGGAGCGTCTCCTTGGAGGAGCAAGGCAGGATGCCATGTCCCCGGCTGCCAATATCGGACCCCTCGTAGATGCGTTTGGTTCATTCAATTTCGGCAGCACCGTACCTCCTTCGAAGGTAAGCTCACATACAGTCACTACCAAGTCCAATAGCATCCATTTCGAGTGGAAGACCGTCAAGGATCCCGATGACAAGGTGGCCTATGCGTACATGCTGCTGGCCAGCGAGGACAGGTCGGTACTTGAGAACGTCAGTCTGTCAAAGATTCCGGAATCTGTACTCTACACAATTGTCCTGAACGGCGACCTCAAGGTAGGCAAGGACATCTCAGGCGATCTCACCGGTCTGGGCTTCAATACGGATTACTATACTTCCGTAGTAGCCTTCGACTACAGCAAGAATTATTCTGCCCTTTCACCTATCGTAAAGACGACTACCAAGTCCAACAATCCTCCGGTGATCGAGACCTCCTTCGGCGGCAGTGCCGTCCTCAAGGCTCATGAGTCTCTGGCAGTGGATTTCGCAGTGAGCGACCCTGACGGACATGACTTTACCGTGGCTCTCGAGCCCGGCAGTACCGCAGCGGAGCTCCAGCAGAGCCCGACCGGATGGAGGGTTACCATCTCCGGTATCGGAGCTGATCCCGGGACTTACCACGGGACTCTTAAGGCAACCGACGCGTACGGCGCTTCGTCCAGCTTCGGCATTGAATATCAGCTGCTTGAGAATCACGCTCCCGAGGTCAAGGGCAATATAGAGAACCTGATTTTCGAAGCCCCCGGGATCAAGCAGGCGATTCAGATGGAGAACTACGTCTTCGACCCTGACGGAGAGCAGCTTACCTACACCTATACCTCATCCAGCGCAGGTATAGTGCATCTCAATCAGGTAGCCGACGTACTGAACCTCACAACTCTGGACTACGGTCTCGCGTACATCGACATCACCGGTACGGACTTCAAGGGTGAGAGCGTGAGCGTCGAGCTCAAGGTGCTCGTCCGCGATCCGGCTTCCAACCCTGATGTATATCCTTCGGTAGTTAGTGATTATCTCAACGTCTCCGACGGAGCCCAGAAGACTCTGTCTGTCAGTCTGACGAATTCCACAGGGGCAGTCGTTTATGAGGGTTCGTTCGTGTGCGACGCATTCGAGCCAGCACGCGTGGACATGAGGGGCTTTGCCCCCGGCAGATACTCTCTCGTAGTGAGCGGAGAGGGTAAGACTTACAAGACTACAATTGTCAAGATATGAGAAAAGCAGTAATCACCATAATTGTAGCTGTGCTCGGTCTCGCAGCGGCACATGCCCAGGATGCATCATCGGTGGCAATGCCTTTTGCCGCAGTGCCCCGCAGCGTCCGTACTCTCTCGATGGGAGGTACCGACACAGGTGACGGAGCGGCATTCAAGGTGCTCGGAGAGCAGAAGTTCTCCGCAGGAGCTTCGTGGTGCTCATGGGCTCCGGGAGCCACTCCTTCCAAGGATATCAACCTCGACATCTATGCCAGGCTGGGTAGCCGTCTCGGGCTTTCGGCCCTGCTTGCCAGCGACGGCGGCGAGGCCTATACCATATATGATGCTACCGGCAAGGCCGGCGCTTCTTTCAAACCCAAGGACCTTATGTTCAAGGTAGGTCTTGCGTACAGCATTACTCCTATTATCAGCCTTGGAGTTGATGGCCGTATACTTAAATCCACCCTCACCGCGAAGAACTCCTACAGCGCATTTTCCGGCGACGTGCATGTCGCTGCCAAGCTGGGGGATGCCAGAGTGGTCGCCGGCGTTGCCAATCTCGGCGCATCGGTAGCTGCCTCAGATGGTACGGCTTTCGGCCTGCCGACCTCAGCGCGCCTGGCTGGAGATTACGGCCTCAGCATCGGAGAGTCCCTGTCCCTGGACGCCAGGGCTCAGGCTGAATGGTTCTTCACCGGAGGCCTCAGGGCCGGAGCCGGTGTGGAGTTAGGCTACTCTGACCTCGCTTTCGTCCGCCTGGGCTACAACTACGGCGGTAATACGGTGCTGCCTTCGTACGCCTCGGTAGGTGCGGGAGTGAAGTTCGCAGGCTTCGCGATAGATTTCGCCTACCTGCTCGGCTCAGACACCCTCGGCGGCAGCCTCGCCATAGGACTCGGATATTCTTTCTAAAAAAGATTCCGGGTTAAGCCCGGAATCTTTTTATTATCTTTACCGTTGCAAATATCATTATATGCTTCGGACAATCAGAATAATACTGGCGGCGTTATTCCTTGTGGGGATAACGCTGCTTTTTGTTGGTATCGGGCTCGACTGGTGGGGCTGGATGGCAAAGCTGCAGTTCCTGCCAGCCTGCCTTGCTCTTAACGCCGCAGTCATCGCCGGTGTACTCGTGCTGAGCCTCGTGCTCGGCCGCATCTATTGCTCAGTGATATGCCCTCTGGGAGTATTCCAGGACCTGGTGATACGCATTCGCCGCACCGTGGACCGCAAGCACAGTTTCAAGTGGCACCGCGAGTGGAAGTGGCTGCGCTATGCTGTGCTGGCTGTTTTCCTGATTGCTCTGATTGCCGGAGTGCAGGTGATAGTCGCCCTGCTGGCTCCCTACAGTGCCTACGGGCGTATGGTGAGAGCCATTGCCGAGCCCGTCTGGGGAGTGGCTCTGATAGTGCCCGCCGTCACATTTGTGCTGATCACCGTCCTCGCATGGGTATCCGGTCGCGAATGGTGCAGCAGCGTCTGCCCCGTCGGCACGGTGCTGAGCTTATTCTCGCGCTTCTCGCTCTTCAGGCCGGTGATAGATGCCGACAAGTGCATCTCCTGCCGCCGCTGCGAGAAGGACTGTAAAGCCTCCTGCATCGATATTGATACCAAGAAGATAGATTACTCGCGCTGCGTGGACTGTTTCGATTGCTTTGGCGACTGCAAAGTGGATGCGCTGAAGTATCGCTTCGCTTACGCTAAGACTTCCGAAGCCAAGTCTTCCGGTCCCGACCGCGGGCGGAGGGCCTTCCTCGCAGGGAGCGCCCTGCTCGTCGGCGCGGCTGCCCGCGCCCAGGTCAAGAAAAACGACGGCGGCTTTGCTGCCATCAAAGACAAAGTTGACCCTGAGCGCAGCGAGACCCTGGTGCCTTTCGGCGCCGGAAGCGTCAAGGATTTCTACGGCAGCTGCACCGCCTGCGGACTGTGCGTGAGCGCCTGCCCCAACCATGTACTCAAAGTCTCCACTGACCCGGAGCACCTGATGCAGCCTTACATGAGCTATACCGACGGTTATTGCCGTCCCGAGTGCAACGAGTGCAGCAAAGCCTGTCCCACCGGTGCCATCGAGCGCCTGGAGCGCGGGCAGAAAGCCACCATCAGCATAGGCATCGCCCGCGTGGATTACGATCTCTGCGTAGCCGGCAGGGGAGTGCATTGCGGCAACTGCGCCCGCCACTGCCCGTCCGGTGCCATACGCATGGTTGAGGACGCGGCCGGACACCGCATCCCCGTAGTCAACGAGGAGCAGTGCATAGGCTGCGGAGCCTGCGAGTTCCTCTGCCCTTCGAGGCCCCTGAGTGCAATAACCGTAAACGGACTTTCGGTCCACCAAAGCAGATAGGTACCATGGACAGGAGAGACTTTCTTAAGACAGCGGGACTCGGAGTCGCAGGAGCTGCGGCGGCGTCCCTCATTCCCGGCGGGCTTCATGCCGAGGCCCCTCAGGCAAGTACCGGCACCATGGCGCAGAATTATCCCGGCGTAGGACTGCTGGGCTTCGGCTGCATGCGCTGGCCCATGATCAAGGGTCCTGACGGCAAGGACATTATAGACCAGGCCAAGGTGGACGAGATGGTGGACCTTGCACTTGCTAACGGAGTCAACTATTACGACACTTCACCCGTCTATCTACAGGGTCAGAGTGAGGAAGCTGCCGCAAAGGCGCTGAACCGCTACCCCCGTGAGCAGTGGCAGCTTGCGACCAAACTGTCCAATTTCGCGGATGCTTCGAGGGCGAATTCCCTGAAGATGTACCGCCGCTCGCTGGAGCTGTTCCAGACGGATTATATTGACTATTATCTGCTTCACTCCATATCCGGAGCGGCCGAGTTCCGCCGCCGCTTCGAGGATACAGGCATCATGAAGGACCTCCTTCGCGAGAAGGCTGCAGGCCACATCAGGGCCCTCGGATTCTCATTCCACGGGACCAGGGAGGGCTTCGACGAGCTGATGGCCCTGCATGACAAGTATCATTGGGACTTCGTGCAGATTCAGATGAACTATGTGGACTGGAACCACGCCGTCCGCGATGCCAATGCCTCCTACATGTATGACGAGCTGGACAAGCGCGAGATTCCCATCACCATCATGGAGCCTCTGAGAGGCGGGCGTCTTGCCGACCTCCCGGCACCTCTCGCGGACCAGCTGAAGTCGCGTGAGCCTTCGCGCTCCCTGGCGTCCTGGGCTTTCCGCTTTTGCGGCTCTTATCCGAGGGTGCAGTGCATACTCAGCGGCATGAGCTACATCGACCATCTGCGTGACAACCTTGAGACTTTCCTGGATTTCAAGCCCCTCACCGAGGAGGAGCTTGCGTTCCTTGACAAGGTAGGCGGAGACTTCGAGAAGTACCGCATGATACCCTGCACCGGCTGCCAGTACTGCATGCCCTGCCCCTGGGGCATCGACATCCCGGGAGTGTTCAAGTTCTACAACGATGCGATTGGCGACGGTACCTACGTCTCAGGACCTGAGCAGGAGGGTTACGCCCGCATGCGTCGGCGCTATCTTGCCAAATACGACAAGAGCATACCCGCGGCGCGGCAGGCAGATCACTGCATAGGGTGCGGCGTGTGCGTCTCGCACTGTCCCCAGCGCATTCGCATCCCCCGCGAGATGCGGCGCATCGATTCCTACATCGAATCCCTTAAGCAGGAGACCCTATAGTCATTCCGGGCAAGCGTAGCGCGACCCGGAATCTCAAGCCGGTCCTTTCGGCCGTTTTCTGTAATAGATTCATAATGAGGTGATTGTAAAAGAGCTATAGGGAAATTACCCTATAGTTCTTTTGTATTGGACTGATTATCTGTCAGTTACGAAAAACACCCCATTAGTATAGTCGACGGACAGGCGGAGCGGAATTTTGTTTTCCGTGCGAGGGCGTTGTGGAGCCGGGGGCTTGCTTTCCGGGCCGAGCGTTTTTTGCTCGGAACGGGAAGCAACCTCCGGCGCGTTGGGTGAGGACTCGTCTGCCCGTCTGGAAGACTCCGCCGCCGTACAATGCTGGTAATTGCCAAAAAAGTAGTATTTTTGTAGATTGACTAATTACACACAGCAAGATATGACATCCAAGGAGATCAGACAGAAATTTCTGGACTTTTTCGCATCGAAGGGCCATACCGTCGTGCCTTCAGCGCCGATGGTGGTGAAGAACGACCCGACCCTCATGTTTACCAACGCCGGCATGAACCAGTTCAAGGATATTTTCCTTGGCAATACCCCGGCATTTGCGCCGCGCGCAGTTGACAGCCAGAAGTGTCTTCGCGTCTCCGGCAAGCACAATGACCTCGAGGAAGTCGGCCACGATACCTATCACCACACTATGTTCGAGATGCTCGGCAACTGGAGCTTCGGCGACTACTTCAAGGACGAGGCCATCGACTGGGCATGGGAGCTGCTTACCGAAGTCTACAAGATAGACAAGAACCTCCTGTACGCCACCGTATTCGAGGGAGCGGCTGAGGACGGCACCTCCATGGACGAGGAAGCCAGGAAGGCCTGGCTGCGTCACCTTCCCGAGGATCATATTGTGCTTGGCAACAAGCATGACAATTTCTGGGAGATGGGTGATACCGGTCCCTGCGGCCCCTGCTCCGAGATTCATATCGATATCCGCACCCCCGAGGAGAAGGCTTCCGGCATCCCCGGACGCGAGCTCGTCAATAAGAGCGACCCTCATGTGATCGAGATCTGGAATCTCGTGTTCATGCAGTTCCAGCGCTTCGCCGACGGACATCTGGAGCCTCTGCCTGCCAAGAATATCGACACCGGCATGGGCTTCGAGCGCCTCTGCGCCGTGCTCCAGGGCAAGAATTCCAACTACGATTCGGATGTGTTCACCGGCATGCTCTCTAAGATTGGCGAACTCTCCGGTCACCGCTACGGCGAGAGCCGCGAAGTGGACGTCGCCATGCGCGTGATTGCCGACCACATCCGCGCCATATCGTTCTCCATCGCTGACGGTCAGCTGCCTTCCAACGTCAAGGCCGGCTATGTCATCCGCAGGATCCTGCGCCGTGCAGTGCGCTACGGCTATACCTTCCTCGGACTCAGCGAGCCCTTCCTCTGCCGCCTCGTGCAGCAGCTGGTGGACGACATGGGTGGCGCCTATCCCGAGCTTCCCGCTCAGCAGAAGCTTATCGAGAGCGTTATCCGCGAGGAGGAGATGGCCTTCCTGAGGACTCTCGACCGCGGCATCAAGCTGCTCGACGACTACATGGAGGCCGGCAAGGCATCCAAGCTTATCAAGGGCACCGACGCCTTCACCCTCTATGACACCTACGGCTTCCCGATTGACCTTACGCAGCTCATCGCATCCGAGCACGGATTCTCCGTGGATATGGACGGATTCGCAGTGGAGCTGGGCAAGCAGAAGGAGCGCGCCCGCGGCGCCACCGCCAACACTTTCGGCGACTGGACCGAGTATGCCGAGGGAGTGAGCGAGTTTGAGGGTTACGACACCGATGTCGTCACCGGAGCCCGCCTGCTGAAGCACCGCACCGTAGTACAGAAGGGTAAGGAGATGCTCCAGCTGGTATTCGACCGTACTCCTTTCTACGGCGAGATGGGCGGTGAGATAGGCGATACAGGCTATATCGAGTCCGCTTCCGGCGAGAAGATTAAGATACTTGACACGGTGAAGGAGAACAACCTTACCGTCCATATAGCGGAGAAGCTGCCTCAGGACTGCACCGGAGAGTTTACCCTAACGGTGGACGCTGAGCGTCGCGCTCGCATCCAGGCCAACCACTCCTGCACCCACCTGCTGCACAGGGCTCTGCGCGAGATACTCGGCACCCATGTGGAGCAGAAGGGCTCGTATGTCTCTGACAGCGCGTTCCGCTTCGACTTTTCTCACTTCGAGAAGCTCTCCGACGAGCAGATAGCGGCCGTCGAGAAGAGGGTCAACGAGCTGATACGCAGCAATTTCCCTCTTGAGGAGAAGCGTGATGCCACCATGGATGAGGCACGCAGCCTCGGTGCCATGGCTCTGTTCGGCGAGAAGTACGGCGACAGCGTGCGCGTAGTGCGCTTCGGCCCCAGTGTCGAGCTCTGCGGCGGCTGCCACACTTCGGCAACCGGCAATATCGGCTTCTTCAGGATACTCTCCGAATCCGCCATTGCAGCCGGCGTGCGCCGCATCGAAGCCGTGACCGGACAGAAGGCCGAGGAATCCGTCTATGCGATGCAGGAGGTGCTCCGCACCGCCAGGGCTTTCTTTAACAATGTCCCCGACCTCGCAGGTGCAATCCAGAAACTCATTGACGACAACGCAGTCTTCAAGAAGCAGGCAGAGGAGTTCGGCAAGGCACGCGCAGCACAGCTTGCAGCCAAGCTCTCCGAGGCCGCTGAGGATAAGGGCGGAGTCAAGCTCATAGTGGCCGGACCCGAGGTGCTGACTGACGCAGATCCCACCATCGTACGCAACACGGCTCTCGCCCTGCAGAAGCAGCTCAGCGGAGCGGCCCTCATCGCCGGCTATATCACTGACGGCAAGCCGCAGCTGCTGCTCATGTACACCGACGACCTCGTTGCCGCCGGCCGTAATGCCGGTAAGGACATACGCGAGGCAGCGAAGTTCATCCAGGGGGGCGGCGGCGGACAGCCCGGACTCGCCACGGCCGGCGGCAAGAATCCCGACGGCATCGCGGAGGCAATCAAGGCCCTCGTGGCACTGTTTTAGCTTTACTGGGCAACCCGGATGAAGAAGCTCGACAGGTTCATACTCATTTCATTTATCGGCCCGTTCATCACCGTGCTTGCGGTATCGGTGTTCGTGCTGATGATGCAGTTCCTCTGGCTCTATATTGACGAGCTGGTGGGCAAGGGTCTGAGCCTCTCGGTGATACTGGAGTTCATGATGTGGGGCGGCTGCACCATACTGCCGCTGGCCCTTCCGCTATCGACCCTGCTCGCTTCGGTGATGACCATAGGCAGCATGGCGGAGCACGGCGAGCTTATCGCCATCAAGTCCTCCGGTGTGTCGGTCATGCGCATTTTCGCCCCGCTGATTGCAGCTTCCGCGATAATCAGTGTCGGAGCCTTCTTTGCCGGCAACAATCTTGTACCCAAGGCATACAACGAGATTTTCACCCTGCGTGACGACATAGGCCGCACCAAGGACGAGATCAAGATACCTCCGGGAATCTTCTACGACGGCATTGACGGGTATATCCTGAGAGTCGATGAGACCGACAAGGAGACAGGCATGATGTACGGAGTGATGGTGTATGACCACACCGCCCACAAGGGCAACGTGACCCTCACCATGGCCGATTCCGCCATCATCAAGATGTCCAAGGCCAAGGATTACCTCATCTTCACGATGTACAACGGTGACAATTACCAGGAGGACAATACCTGGAACTACCGTGATACTACTTTCAAGGAAGACCGCATAAGCTTCGAGAGGCAGGAGCTCGTGATTTCGCTCAAGAACTACGCTTTCGAGAAGTCGGATTCGAGCCGCTTCGGCGACCAGGCCAAGTCCATGAAGCTCTCTCAGCTGCACGCGCAGCAGGATTCGCTCAACCGCAAGGTGGAGGCCACCCACGACAAGCACTATGCCCAGTTGTACGCTTCCCGCGATCTGGTGTTCCGCAGTCAGCTGGATACTTCCAAGGCCCTGCCTGAGGCCGTCTATTCCAATGAGGAGTTCATGGTCTGGAAGGATATCAAGGCTGAAATTGCAGCCCTTACTCGTGCCATAGAGAATTGCAGTTCGATTACGGCCGACCTCGCAGGGATGTCCCGCGACGCGTACGAGCACCTCTTCTACCTGCGTCGCACGGACCTCGAGATTTACAAGAAATACGCACAGGCCCTCGCGTGCCTCATACTGTTCTTCATTGGAGCTCCGCTCGGAGCCCTCATCAAGAAGGGTGGACTGGGCATCAACCTCATAGTGTCGGCCCTCATGTTCGTGCTTTACTGGGTTGTGGATATATCCGGTACCAAGCTGGCGCGTGACGGAGCCCTCGTCTCCTATGTTGGAGTGTTCCTCTCGGCCGTGGTGCTTACGCCCATAGGCATATTGCTCTGCGACAGGGCTGCCCATGATTCGGATGTATTCAACGCAGACGCCATCAAGACCTGGTGGAGGCGGCTTACCAGCCATATAGGCAGCATCTTCCACCGCACCCGCATAGTATATATGGGTACGCCGGAGTTTGCAGTAGCACCTCTGGATGCCCTCGTGAGCCGCGGCTACAAGGTAGTAGGCGTGGTCACCGTAGCCGACAAGCCGGCCGGGCGCGGACTCGAAGTCAGCGAGAGCGCTGTCAAGAAATACTCGGTAGCTCATGGAATCCCCGTCCTGCAGCCGCTCAAGCTCAAGGATCCGGAGTTCCTGGAGAGCCTCAGGGCCTGGAAGGCGGATCTGTTCGTGGTCGTTGCGTTCCGCATGCTTCCCGAGGAAGTGTGGTCCATGCCCAAGCTGGGTACATTCAACCTGCATGCAGCCCTGCTGCCTCAGTACCGCGGCGCAGCCCCTATCAACTGGGCCGTGATAAACGGCGAGAAGATGACGGGCGTCACCACCTTCATGATAGACAAGAACATGGATACCGGCGCAATCCTGCTCCGCGAGGAGTCCCGCATCAGCGATACCGATACGGCGGGCGACGTGCATGACCGTCTTATGGAGCTTGGAGCCAAGGTGGTGGTCGAGACCGTCGAAGGCATCATCGAGCGCAACATAGAGACCCGCGTCCAGAAGTCTTTCATCCAGGGAGACGAAGTGCTGAAGGGTGCTCCCAAGCTTACGAGGGAGCTCTGCCACATAGACTGGCACGGCACCAACCGCTCCATATACAACCTCATAAGGGGTCTTAGTCCCTATCCCGCGGCCTTCACGGAGCTTGCGAAGGATGGCGAGGCTACAGTCCTCAAGATTTACCGTGCCTCCGAGAGGCCCGATCTGCACGCCGCCCCCGGCACCGTACTGTCAGACGGCAAAACCTACCTTGCAGTAGCTACTGCCGACGGTGCCCTGAGCCTTGATGAGATTCAGCTCGCAGGCAAGAAGCGCATGAGCGCGCAGCAGTTCCTGCTCGGCTTCCGTGAGCCGGAGAGCTATACAACCGCATAATATGTCACTGTTCCGCCGAGACGTAGTAAACCCCAACACTCTCCTGGTCGAGACCGAGGACCTGCCGCTGTGGCAGCTGGCCCTCATCTGGACGGGGCTTGGAGTCGTCGTCGTGGCGCTGTTCATATTCTATCTGTGGTTCTACACCTCCGTGCTCGGCCTTGAGCTTCCCAAGACCACGATGCTCAAGCGTCAGAACATCGAGTGGAAGTCCAATGTCCAGATCCTCGAAGCCCGTCTTGAGAGCTACGAGAGCGCGCTGGAAGCCATTGAGATTAGGGACGACAAGGTGTACAGGATGGTGTTCGGCTTCAAGGATGTGGAGAAGCCTGCGCCGGAGCTTCACATGCGTCGCGAATCGGACCTGGACAAGCTCTCGCTTGAGATGTCCGGCCTGATGAAGAGGACGGTCCTGCAGAGCCGCTCGCTTGAGGAGATAGGATACTACTCACAGCAGGCAGGCGACATGGTGTCCTGCATCCCTTCGGTGCCGCCAGTCCACCCGGCAAAAGGCAACTATCGTCTGTCCAGCTCATTTGGCTACCGTACCGATCCTGTGTACGGAGGCCGCCGCATGCATTCGGGCATGGACTTCGCCGCTCCCATAGGTACGGATGTATTCAGTACTGCAGACGGAGTAGTTGAGTCCGTGAAGCACCAGTTCACGGGTTACGGCAACCAGATAGTGATTGACCACGGATTCGGATACAAGACCCGTTTTGCGCACCTGAGCGCAACGCTTGTGACCCCCGGGATGAAGGTCCACCGTGGCGATGTGATAGGCCGCATAGGCAAGTCAGGCAAGTCCACCGGACCTCACCTGCATTACGAAGTGATATACAGGGGCAAATACGTCAATCCCTGGAACTATATGGATCTCGGCATGCCGGTTGAGGAGTTCGACGCCATGCTGGGCAGCCGCCAGGCCGACCTGGAATTCAACCGCATCAACCAGACCTCAGCCATACTGGAGAGGGCTACTAAAAACAGCGGCAAATGAGACTGAACGCGAGATTTGACACGAGCTACAACTTCAGCAAGCAGAAGCTGACGGCGCGCAAGGTGCTTGGGATGATACTCAAGTATCTGCTGGTGTCGGTCTCCCTGTCTATAGTCCTATACTTCATACTGTCTTCGTTCATTTACACCGATCAGGAGAAGAAACTCCGCGACGAGAACGCAAATTACGAGGCCCTCTATCCTGAGCTCCTTGCCCGTACTGAGCTGCTGGGCGATGTGATAGCAGGCCTGCAGATTAAGGACAGTACCATCTATCACGAGATTTTCCATGCCCAGGCTCCTCCGGTGGACCCGGTGACGAGGCTGGACATGTTCTGGGGCAGCACCGACATCCCTCAGGAGAAACTCGAGAAGTATGCCGGCAAGAAGGTGCAGGGCCTCCTCGACAGGGCTGCGGCAGTAGATTCGCTGCTGCTTGCAATAGACAGGGATATCAGGCGCCCCGGTGCGGTTATACCTCCTATGAGCCTGCCGCTCAATGACGTGGAGTATCTGCAGTTCGGGGCTACGACAGGTACCAAGATGAGCCCCATCCTCAAGGCTTATGTGCATCATGGCGGACTCGACATCATGGCTCCCCAGGAGACTCCGGTATATGCTCCCGCCGACGGCGTGGTGACAAATGTCGTGAGGTCTTTCAGGGGTACGGGTAACTCTATCGAGATTACTCATGCAGGAGGTTACGTCACCCGTTACATGCATCTGTCGGCGACCTATGTGAACCGCGGCCAGAGGGTCGTGAGGGGCAAGCGAATAGGGTCCGTGGGTATGACCGGCAACTCCATGGTCCCCCATCTGCATTACGAGATGCAGCGTGACAGTCTGGAGCTGGATCCCCTGGGATTCATAATGGCCAATACCAGCCCCCTCGAATACGCCAACATACTGTTCATGGCGGCACATACCGACCAATCACTTGACTAAATATGGAAAAACTGTTTTACTCAATCAGCGAAGCGGCCTCCATACTTGGGGAATCTGTATCCCTCGTACGCTTCTGGACCAACTCCTTCCCCCGTCTCCTGCAGCCCCGCCGTACGGCCAAGGGCAACAGGCAGTACACGGCTCAGGACATAGAGACCCTGAGGAAGATACACTATCTGGTGAAGGTCAAGGGCATGACTCTCGAAGGTGCCGCCGCCCAGATGGAGGCAGACAAGGGGAGTGTCGAGAAGCGGGTCAAGGCTCTCGATTCGCTCCGCCGCATACGCGAGCAGCTCACCGAAATCAAGGCTTCCCTCTGATGAAAGCGGCAGAAATCATAAAGGTCATAGAGGACTTCGCCCCCGCGTCTCTCCAGGAGTCATGGGACAACACCGGGCTCCAGATAGGCTCTCCCGAGGACGAGATAAGCGGAGTAATGGTGGCGTTCGACTGCACCCCTGCCCTTGTGGATGAGGCAGTGGCGGCCGGCTGCAATATGATAGTCACGCACCACCCTCTTCTGTATGAGGGCCTCAGGCACATCGACCCTTCGGATCCGGTAGGTCAGACAGTTATCAGGGCGGTACGCGCCGGTGTTACCGTATATGCCTCCCATACCAGCTCTGACAAGGTCATCGAGGGTGTCAGCGGAGCCATGGCGCGCCGTCTGGGGCTGCAGGGGATTGAGCCCCTCGACGAGGGCGGATTCGGAGCCATAGGCAAGTGGCCCGTACCCAAGACTGCGTCCGAAGCGATCGAGGCGCTCAAGCAGGCGTTCGGCCTGAAAGTATTGAGGACATCAAAGCCGGTCGAAGGACTCATTGATACCGTCGCAATGTGCGGTGGCTCAGGGAGTTCGCTTATTGAGACTGCCCGCAGCAGGGGAGCGCAGCTCTACATCTGCGGCGACATAACTTATCACCATTTCTTCCTCCCCGAAGGCTTCATGGTAGCTGACGTGGGACATTTCGAGAGTGAGGTGGAGATTGTGGACGTACTTTATTCATTATTAAGGAAAAATTTTCCTACATTTGCAGTTCGCACCTGCGAAAATATCCGGAATAATAATCCTGTTTTTTATAACTGAAACATATGGCAACCAGCAAAAAGAAAGTTGAGATTCCCATCGATGAGCGTGAAACCTTTGTATCCCTCCAGAAATCCTTTGCAGAAGGCGAGGGCGGAGTAGGTCAGAAGCTTCATACCCTCTATGAACTGCAGAAGGCGGACAACGCCATCGAAGAGCTCGTGCAGCTTCGCGGTGAGCTCCCCGCAGAGGTGGAGGCACTCAAGGCGGAACTCGACTCATTGAAGGCAAAAAGCGCACATCTGGAGGAACTCATCGCCGGATACGCTCAGGCCGTGGAGAAGCACAAGGAGGAGATAATTGAGTTTGACGCAGAAATCGCCAAATATCAGAAGCAGCTTGAGAACATATCCAACAGCCGCGAGTACGACTCCATCAACAAGGAGCTTGAGAACCTTGGACTCCTGCGCCAGATTGCCGAGAAGAACATTGATGAGGCTCACAAGTCAATGGGCGAGCGCAAGGCAGATATCGAAGCCCTTGCCGACAGGATTGCCATACGCGAAGAGGATTATGCCGCCAAGCAGGTTGAGCTTGAGAGCATAGTCGAGTCCACTTCCAAGCAGGAGAAGACCCTCCGCGTAAAGAGAGACGAACTCGCAGCCCTCATCGACGCCAGGACCATGAGCGCATACAACCGCATCCGCGAGAGCGTGCACAATCACCTTGCAGTCGTCCCCGTGTTCAAGGGCGACTCCTGCGGAGGATGCTTCAACACCATCACTCCCCAGCGTCTCATCGAGATAGCATCCGGCAGCAAGCTCATCATCTGCGAGCATTGCGGACGCATCATAGTCAATCCTGACGCTGAGTAGCCGTGGCCGAGCAACGCAAATACGGTGGCCGGGGCGGACAACGCTCCCAGCAGGTAAGCCTCGATGAACTAGGACTTGAGATGGGCAATAAGCCCCCTCAAGCCCTTGATGTTGAAGAGGCTGTCCTCGGAGCAATGCTCCTCGAGCCTTCCTGCGTTGACCTCGCCATGGAAGACCTCACACCCGGATGCTTCTACGACCAGAAGCACAGGGTGATTTTCGAGGCTATTACGGCTCTCGTACTGGACCACAGTTCCATCGACATCATCACCGTCAGCGCCAAGCTTACTGAGCGCGGACAGCTCGAGGAAGTCGGCGGCCCGGTAGCCCTGGCGAACCTCTCCGAGAAGGTGGGTTCCGCCGCACATATCGAGTATTACACCAAGATACTCCGCCAGAAGGCGATACAGAGGGACCTGATCAAGGCCTCTTACGACATACTCCATGCGGCTTTTGACGATACCGTCAACATGGAGGACCTCATGGACAAGGCTCAGACCAAGGTCTATGACGCCATCCAGAGCAGCCGCCGCAAGGAAGTCCAGGAAGTCGGGACCATCATCAACGAGGCCCTCATAGGTATCCAGGGCCAGCAGGAGCATACGGGCCTGAGCGGTGTCCCTTCGGGTTTCGTAAGCCTGGACCGCATCACCATGGGATGGCAGCCTTCGGACCTCATCATCCTTGCCGCCCGTCCCTCCGTGGGTAAGACTGCGTTCGCGCTCAACCTTGCCCGCAACGCGTCCGTTGACCATCACATGCCTGTGGCATTCTTCTCACTTGAGATGTCGGCTATCCAGCTGGTGAAGCGCCTCATGGTGACGGAGTCCGGCCTCAGCGCCGAGAAGATCAAGGGAGCAGACAAGCTTGCGGATTTCGAATGGCAGCAGCTCGAGTACAAGCTCAAGAATCTCGCAAAGGCTCCGCTCTACATAGACGACACCCCGAGCATGCCCGTGATGGAGTTCCGCGCCAAGGCCAAGAACCTGGTGAAGAACAAGAAGGTGCGCCTCATAGTCGTGGACTATCTGCAGCTGATGCAGGGCCCTGCCGAGCTTAAGGCTGTCCGTGAGCAGGAAGTCGCGGCAATCTCCCGTACCCTCAAGGCTACGGCCAAGGAGCTGGACGTGCCTATCATAGCCCTGTCACAGCTATCCCGTGAGTCGGTAAGGCGCAACGGCAGTCAGGGTAAGCCTCTGCTCAGCGACCTCCGCGAATCCGGCTCAATCGAGCAGGATGCCGATATGGTGCTGTTCATACACCGTCCTGATTTCGTGGGCATGAGCGAAGATCCCGAATCCAAGGAAATAACACAACTTATTATAGCCAAGCACCGTAACGGTGAGACCGGCGACATCGACATGCGATTCAAGAGCGAGAGGATCAAGTTCATGGAGCCTTCCGAGGCCTTGGACCAGATTGCTCGCGGCGCTGTTGATTCCGCCATGAACAATAGTAATTTCGAAAATGAGTGACGTTTCCCACCGGGGCCGAATAATCGGGATCACGCCCGAGACGACTTCGGTTGAGATTATTTCCGAGTCAGCATGCAGCGCCTGCCATGCCGCGGGTCTCTGCGGTCTCGCGGAAGCCAAGGTCAAGGTGATAGAGGTGCCAACTGTCGGCTGGGGCAAGCTGCACAGCGTAGGTGATGAGGTTGAGGTGGTGCTCAAGGCCTCCATGGGCCACAAGGCGGTATGGATAGCCTATGTAGTGCCTCTGTTTGTGCTGGTCGGAGCCCTGCTGGGCCTGGTGAGTGCCGGAGTGGGGGAGGTTGTAGCCGGACTGTCCGCCATTGGAGCCGTGGCCGTGTACTATGGCATCGTGTATCTGCTGCGGGATACCCTTCGCAACGAATATATTTTTACAATAAAGTAATATGACATCGACTGTTATCTGGACCATTGCCATACTCGCCGGCCTCGGGCTGGTGCTTGCGCTGGTCCTCTTCCTGGTAGCCAGGCGCTTCAGGGTAGAGGAGGATCCGCGTATTGACGAGGTGGAGAAGGTCATGCCGGGCGCCAATTGCGGCGGCTGCGGTTTCGCCGGATGCCGTGCATTCGCCGAAGCTGCGGTGAAGGCCCCCAACCTTGACAATAACTACTGCCCCGTCGGCGGCGAAGCCGTCATGGCGCAGGTTGCCAGGATACTCGGCTATGAGGCCGTCAAGAAGACGCCTCAGGTGGCCGTGGTAAGGTGCAACGGCACCTGCGAGGCGCGTCCCCGCGTCAACGAGTACGACGGCGCTTCCAGCTGCAAGATCAAGGCTGCCCTCTATGCGGGCGACACCCTCTGCCCCTTCGGATGCCTTGGCTGCGGCGATTGCGTGGAGGCCTGCCAGTTCGGTGCTCTCTCCATGGATCCCGCTACCGGGCTTCCCGTAGTGGATGAGGAGAAGTGCACAGCCTGCGGCTCCTGCGTGAAGGCCTGCCCCAAGCACATCATCGAGCTTCGCAACAAGGGTCCCCGCAGCATGAGGGTATTCGTCTCCTGTGTCAACAAGGACAAGGGTGTCGTGGCCCGCAAGGCCTGCGCCAATGCCTGCATAGGCTGCGGCAAGTGCCAGAAGGTCTGCGCTCACGAAGCTATCACCGTTGAGGACAACCTCGCATACATCGACTTCGCAAAGTGCAAGCTCTGCAAGAAGTGCGTTGCCGAGTGCCCTACAGGTGCAATACATGCAGTTAATTTCCCCGTTCTTCCTAAAAAGGAGGTGACCAATGAGTAAGCTGACTTTCTCCATAGGCGGCGTCCATCCCGATGACAGCAAGCTTTCAAAGGACTGCGCCATAGAGGTCCTGCCTCTCCCTCAGACAGTCTATGTGTCGATGAACCAGCACCTTGGCGCTCCGGCTAAGCCCCTCGTGACAGTCGGTGACAAGGTCCTCGCCGGACAGGTTATAGCCGAACCGGGTGGGTTCATCTCCGCTTACGTGCATTCGCCGGTATCCGGCACTGTGAAGTCTATAGGTCCCCGCAAGGACCTCGCCGGCAACCCGGCCGTCCATGTCGAGATTGCAGTCGAAGGTGACGAGTGGGTTGAAGGCATAGATTTCAGCAACGACATAGATGTCAATATAAAGCTTGACCGCGAGCAGATCATCGAGCGCGTCAAGATGTGCGGCGTAGTGGGTCTCGGAGGTGCTACCTTCCCCACTCACGTAAAGCTCTGTCCTCCTCCCGGCAAGACCGCGGAATGCCTCATTATCAACGGCGCCGAGTGTGAGCCTTACCTCACCAGCGACTACCGCATCATGCTCGAGAAGAGCAAGGAGATAGTAATCGGCGCAGCCATCATGCAGAAAGCCCTCGGCGGCTGCCCCTGCGTGATAGGCATCGAGGACAACAAGCCCGAGGCCATTGCCGCTATGAGCGATGCCGTAGCTTCCCTGCCTTACGAAGGCATACGCGTGGCAGTGCTCGCAAAGCGTTACCCTCAGGGCGGTGAGAAGCAGCTCATCAACGCTGTCATGGGCCGCGAGGTCCCTCCGGGAGCCCTGCCCATCGATGCCGGTGCAGTCGTGCAGAATGCAGGCACCGCGCTGGCGGTATATGAGGCCGTCCAGAAGAACAAGCCTCTGGTGACAAATGTGCTCACCGTAACCGGCAATTGCCTCCCCGTAAGCGCTCAGCACAACTACCTCTTCCGCATAGGTACGCCCATCTCGTTCATCATCGAGCAGGCGGGCGGCATACCCGAAGGTGCAGCCAAGGTGATAAGCGGCGGTCCCATGATGGGCAAGGCCATCGCCAATCTGGATGCAACCACCGTCAAGGGCTCATCCTCAGTGCTTTACCTCAGCGAGGAGAGCACTCGCCGCTGGAAGGAGTCTTCGTGTATCAGGTGCGGCCGTTGCGCCGAAGCCTGCCCCATGGGCTTGGAGCCCTTCCTTCTGAACCGTCTCGTGAAGGCCGGAGACCTCGAAGGTCTGGAAGCCGCCGCGGTGATGGATTGTATCGAATGCGGCTGCTGCCTCTACAGCTGTCCCGCAGGTATACCTCTGCTCGACAGGATACGTCCTGCCAAGGGTCAGGTAATAGGTATACTCAAAGCCAGAAACGCCAAAAAGTAAGACAATATGGATAAAATGTTGGTTTCCCCCAGCCCCCACATCCACGCCAAGGTCTCTACGGATTCCCTGATGAGGGACGTAATCATTGCGCTGTGTCCCGCCATCATAGTCTCCGTACTGTTCCTAGGGTGGGCGGAGCTCCTGGTGCTGGCCGTCTCGGCGGTAAGCTGCGTGGCCATCGAATGGGCCATCTGCAAGTGGGTTATGCATAAGCCGGAGCTGTGCAGTTGCTCTTCGGCCCTCGTGACCGGTCTGCTGCTCGCCATGAACCTCCCCGTCACCACTCCCTGGTGGATAGTGCTGATAGGCGCCGTCTTTGCGATTGGCGTAGTCAAGATGTCCTTCGGCGGACTCGGACAGAATATATTCAACCCCGCAATTGCGGCCCGTGTGTTCCTGCTGGTGTCCTTCCCTGCCCAGATGACAGACTGGACCGTCACCAAGGGATTCATCTCCCTGGACGCCGTCTCCGGCCCCACGCTCCTGGGGCTCGCGAGCGAGCAGGGAGCGGGTGCCGTCGCCGGCCTTGATCACCTTCAGACCCTTCTTCTCAATATAGGCGGCTCCGCAGGTGAGATCTCCGCGCTGGCTCTGCTTGCCGGATTCGTCTATCTGCTGTGCCGCAGGGTCATCAAACCATGGATCACCCTCTCCATCTTCGCTACGGTGGCTGCGGTGTCCGGCATCTTCTGGGCAGTAAACCCTGAGGTCTACACCGGACCTCTCTTCAACCTGCTCAGCGGCGGACTTATCCTCGGCGCCTGCTTCATGGCTACCGACTATGTGACTTCGCCTATGACAAGCTGGGGCGGAGTGATCTACGGCTTCGGCATAGGTCTGCTGGTCATGATGATACGCTACTTCGGCTCCTATCCCGAGGGTGTATCCTTCGCAATTCTTATTATGAACATGACGGTACCCCTGATTGACAGGGCGTTCCATCACAGACAATACGGGAGGAAATAGGCATGGCAGCGAAATCCAATCTTGTCAACATGACCGTCTGCCTCACCGCAGTCTGTCTCGTGTGCGCCGCCCTGCTGGGAGTGGTCTATGCCATGACCTACCAGCCCATACAGGACGCTTCCCTCAAGGCTCTCAACGCTTCCATATCTCTGGTGCTTCCTGCTTCCGAACAGGAAGTCAGCATCTCTGAGGCTCAGACCGCTGAGCTGGGAGGCAAGAGCTACGAATACTTCTGCCAGCTCTCCTCCGAGGGCTCCGTTACGGCCTATGCGGTCAAATCCGTCACCATAGGTTTCGGCGGCCCTCTCACCGTCATGGTGGGTGTGCTGCCTGACGGCACCGTGGTCGCCACCCGCGTCCTCTCGCACAGCGAGACACCGGGCCTCGGCGCCAAGTGCGAGACCGACACTCATTTCCTCGGCCAGTTCGAGGGACTCGCTCCTGATGTGCCGGTGAAACTCGCCAAGGACGGCGGCAGCCTCGATGCCATCACGGCATCCACAATCACCTCGAGGGCTTATACCCTTGCAGTCAGCAATGCAGTGGAACTTGTAAAATCTCTGGGAGGAAGCGAAGATGAGTAAACTCGGCATCATAACCAAAGGCTTGATTAAGGAGAACCCTACGTTCGTCCTTGTGCTCGGCATGTGTCCGACCCTTGCCACAACGACCTCCGCCATCAATGGTCTGGAGATGGGTCTTGCAACCATGTTCGTGCTGATACTCAGCAATATAGTGATTTCGGCGATTGCCCCTGTCGTACCTGATAAGGTGCATATTCCAGTCTATATCGTGGTCATCGCGACCTTCGTCACCATTCTGCAGCTCCTGATGCAGGCTTATGTCCCTGATGTCTATGCGACCCTCGGACTGTTCATCCCGCTTATCGTGGTGAACTGCATAGTCCTCGGACGCGCAGAGGCCTTCGCCGGCAAGAACAGCGTAGGTGACAGCGCCCTCGACGGCATAGGCATAGGCCTCGGCTTCACGCTCTCGCTCACCGTCATCGGTATGGTCCGCGAGATACTCGGCAGCGGCGCCATCTTCGGCTGGAAGTTCCTCCCCGGCGACGGCATGCTCGCTTTCGTAATGGCTCCCGGCGCATTCATAGTCCTGGGCTATCTCATGGTTCTGTTCAACAAACTCGCTAAGAAGTAAGGTATCATGGATTACATTATTATAATAGTATCGGCGATATTTGTCAACAACATACTTCTGGCGCAGTTCCTTGGCATCTGCCCCTTCCTGGGTGTATCGGGCAAGCTCTCCACCGCCACCGGCATGTCCGGCGCGGTGACCTTCGTGATTACCCTCGCGACGGTGGTGACTTACCTCATCAACCGTTACCTGCTGGTGCCTTTCGGACTGGAGTTCCTGCAGACCATTTCGTTCATCCTCGTTATCGCGTCCCTCGTGCAGATGGTCGAGATAGTGCTCAAGAAGATCTCTCCCTCGCTCTACCAGGCGCTCGGCATCTTCCTGCCGCTTATCACCACCAACTGCGCAGTGCTCGGCGTGGCCATCACCGTGGTCACCAAGGAGTTCACCTTCGGCGACTCCTCCCACATGCTGAGCCTCGGCGAAGCGACTGTCTATGCCCTCGCTACGTCGGTGGGTTATGCTATCGCGATGATACTCTTCGCCGGTCTGCGTGAGCACCTGGCGGGCAACGATGTCCCCAAGGCCTTCAAGGGTCTGCCCATCGCCATAATCACCGTCGGCATTATGGCCCTTGCTTTCCTCGGCTTCTCCGGGATGGTATAGTGCCCAAAATAAACGAATTCCGGTGAGCAAAACACTGTCATTTTGCTCACCGGAATAGTTTTTTCATCATCTGGTGAGCAAATCAAGGGGTTTTTGCTCACCGAAGTGATCCCGGCGCGACTCGAACGCGCGACCCACAGCTTAGAAGGCTGTTGCTCTATCCAACTGAGCTACGGGACCTCTGCAAAGCACCCGCTCCAGGAGCGGGGCGGGTGCAAATATAGCAAAAAATGACTACTTCGCCTCGAGGTAATCGCGTATAGCCTTGGCGGCGGTACGGCCGGCGCCCATGGCAAGGATTACAGTGGCAGCACCGGTGACGGCGTCACCTCCGGCGAAGACACCCTCGCGTGAGGTCTGTCCGCTTTCGTCTGCTACGAGGCATCCGCGGCGGTTGGTCTCCAGACCTGCGGTAGTCTTGCTGATAAGCGGGTTGGGCGAGGTACCCAGAGCCATCACGACGGTATCGGTCTCAATCTCAAACTCGGAGCCTTCGACGGGCACAGGGCTGCGGCGTCCACTCTCGTCGGGCTCGCCGAGCTCCATGCGGATGCACTTGATCGAGCGTACCCAGCCCTTGTCGTCGCCGAGTATCTCGACGGGATTGGTGAGCATGTCGAAGATAATGCCTTCCTCAATGGCGTGGTGGACTTCCTCCTTACGGGCGGGAAGCTCAGCCTCGGTACGGCGATAGACGATGTGGACCTCTGCTCCGAGACGCAGGGCGGTGCGGGCTGCATCCATAGCGACGTTGCCGCCGCCCACGACGCAGACCTTCTGACCTGCATGTATAGGGGTGAGGTAATCCTCGAGATAAGCCTTCATCAGGTTGTTGCGGGTGAGGAACTCGTTGGCTGAGAATACGCCGCAGAGGTTCTCGCCAGGGATGCCCATGAAGCGGGGCAGACCGGCGCCGGTCCCGACGAACACGGCCTTGAAGCCTTCCTTGTCGAGGAGAGAGTCGATAGTGATGGTGCGTCCTGCGATGACGTCGGTCTCGATCTTGACTCCCAGGGCCTTAACGGCATCTATTTCAGCCTTGAGGACGGTGTCCTTGGGAAGCCTGAATTCGGGGATGCCATAGACCAGCACGCCGCCGGCCTTGTGCAGAGCCTCGAAGATTGTGACATCATAGCCCCACTTCGCAAGGTCAGATGCGCATGCGAGACCTGCAGGACCGGAGCCGATGACGGCAACCTTGGCGGGCTTGGAGACCTTCTCCACTGCGGGAGCGGGGACCTTCACTGCATTGTCCCTGCAATAGTCCGCAACGAAGCGCTCGAGCTTGCCTATAGCAACGCTCTCACCCTTGACTCCGAGTATGCAGGAGCCTTCGCACTGGGTCTCCTGAGGGCATACGCGGCCGCATACTGCGGGCAGCGAGGAGTCCTCGGCGATGATGCCGGCAGCACCGGCGAAGTCACCTTCCTTCACCTTGGCGATGAAATCGGGAATCTTGACGCTGACGGGGCAGGCGGCGACGCAGCGGGGATTCTTGCAGTGCAGGCAGCGCGAAGCTTCGAGCTGTGCTTCCTCGGCGTTGTAGCCGTAACTCACTTCCTGGAAATTGTGTGCCCTAACCTTGGGATCCTGCTCACGGCAGGGCGTACGAGGTATTCTTTCAGCCATTATTTGCCCCTCCCTATTTTACAAACATGATGTTCATTTGCTGCAGCTTCTTCACTGCGATACTGTCCGGTGCGCCTCATGGCCTCGTCGAAATCGACTTCATAGCCGTCGAACTCAGGTCCCTCGACGCAGGCGAAACGGGTCTTGCCCGCTACCGTCACACGGCAGGCTCCGCACATGCCGGTGCCGTCCACCATGAGGGTGTTGATACTCACTACGATGGGGATGCCCAGCTTCTTGCAGGTAAGCGTCGCGAACTTCATCATGATGAGCGGTCCGATTGCTACTGCCTGGTCGAACTGCGAACCCTCGGCGACAAGCTTCTCCAACAGGGCGGTCACGAGACCGTGGAAGCCCTCGGAGCCGTCGTCGGTGCAGATATGCAGATGGTCGCAGACGGCTGCCATCTCTTCCTTATATATAAGCAGTTCGGAAGTCTTGGCTCCGATTATGACATCCACGACGGCGCCCTTCTCATGCAGCCACTTGGCCTGAGGATATACGGGAGCCGTGCCGAGTCCGCCGGCTATGAACACATACCTGCGGCCCTTCAGCTGCTCGTCAGGAATCTCTACGAAGTCCGAAGGGTTGCCAAGGGGCCCCACTACATCCTCGAAGCAGTCTCCTGCCTCCATGGCGCAGATATCAGCGGACGAAGCGCCTATTTTCTGGGTCACGATGGTGACGCTGCCTTCATTTTTGTCAAAAGCGCTGATAGTAAGCGGGATCCTTTCGCCCTGCTCATCCACGCGGACGATGAGGAACTGTCCCGGGAGGGCCGCAGCAGCGATCCTTGGCGCCTCCACCTTCATCCGGCATACCACCGGGTTAAGCATTTCCTTACTTAGGATTTTGTACATTATTCTTTTGATTTAGAACTTACAGTTTCAAGTATTACGACAAGCGCCGCTCCGGCGACGCACCAGAGTATAGCGCCGATTACATGCAGCTGGCCGTCCACTATGACCGAAGGGTCGCTCCAGGGCCAGACCTTCACCAGTGACCCGAGCACGAAGCCGATGAGTACCAGCAGGGTCTGCTTCTCCCAGCGTGCCATGAGGAAGTGGAGCAGCTTGGCGAAAGCGAGCAGTCCTACCACGCACCCGGCCGCGAACACTGCCAGCACAGGGATATCCAGCGTGCTGATAGACAGCATGATATCATCGTATTGGTCAAGTATGACGAGTACGAAACTACCGGATATGCCGGGCAGTATCATGGAGCATACCGACAGCATACCGCATACGAAGTAGAAAGGCATGCTTCCCTCCATGTGAGCCGGGGTAAGCGTACAGACCGCTATCCCAAGGCCTATGCCTGCAAGCAGCAGAAGCACCCAGGAGACCTTCCAGCCCTTGATATCGCGGAGCATGAAGAATGCCGACGCCAGTATCAGACCGAAGAAGAAGGCCCAGGTAAATATGGGCCAGCGTTCCATGGCCGTAGTCATGAGGGTAGCGAGAGAAAATACGCTTATCACCACTCCTATTGCAAGGGCCACAAGGAAATTGCCGTCTATCCGCTTCCAGAACTCAGAGAGTTTGCCATGCAGGAGCAGCTTCCATGTATCAAGGGAAGCTACTGCGTCAAGGCAGTCGATTATGCGCGAATAGATGCCGGTGAGCAGGGCTATGGTGCCGCCGGATACTCCGGGGACCACGTTTGCCGCTCCCATCCCGAAGCCCTTTAGGGCATTGACAATCCAATCGCGCAGTGACATTATTCGTGTGTATTATCCGCAATAAGCTGCCTTATCTCCTCCTTGGCCTTGCGCCAGCGGGGTATATCAATCTTGGTGCCTATGACCTCCACCACCTTGGCCGCAATGCAGGAGCCGACTTCGCCGCAGACCTTGAGGGGCATGCCGAGTGAATGGGCATAGATGAAGCCGGCCGCGTAGGTGTCGCCTGCTCCGGTAGCGTCGATTGCGACACCGGGCCAGGGCTCCACGAAATGGACCTCGTCTCCGCTGCGCACCCAACTGCCTGCCTTACCGACCTTGACGACCGCAATCTTGCAGCGTCCGGCTATATCGGCAAGCGAATCCTGAGGGTCAGCGCACTTGGTAAACGCGCGGGCCTCAGTCTCGTTGGCGAATACTATATCGACATATTTGTTGATGATATCGTGCAGGAAAGCGTCATTGGACTCCACCACATTGTACGAAGCCATATCCAGCGAGATGATACATCCGGCGGCATGCGCAAGCTCCACAGCCTTGCGTATAAGTGCCTGATTCTGCACCAGATAGCCCTCTATATGGAAATAGTCATAGCCTGCGAAATCCTCAGGCTTCAGGTCCTCCGGGACAAGCTCAAGAGCCGCTCCGAGATACACTGCGAAAGTCCTCTCGGCATTGGCTCCGGTGATGAACACCATGGAGCGTCCCGAAGCGGCGCTGCCTTTGAGGAGGTTGCACTTCACACCGTACTGCTC
>CAMZEI010000012.1 GCA_947305815.1 uncultured Bacteroidales bacterium
GTCGCGGGTGTTCTGGCCGTTGACGAAGGAGGCTATGTTCTCGCCGTAGGCGTTGGTGTGGCTAAGTACTATCTCGATGTCCTTGCCTTCGAGGTGAATCGGCTCGTAGAGGGGCTCCTCGCTGAGGTTCTCACGGACGAGGTCCAGCAGGCCGTTCTCGGATTTGTAGGGGACCCCGTTGAGCTTGAGGGTGAGGCCGCGCTTGAGGTAGGAGTAGTTCTTGATAAGGGCCTCGACATATTCGGGATTGTATTCGTAGTGTCCGAAGATGTCGGTATCGGGGGTGAACTGCACCAGGGTGCCGTTCTTCTCCTTGGTCTCGCCTGTGCCCTCGTCGGTCAGCTGTCCCTTGTGGAAACGCGCCCAGGAGCACTGTCCGTCGCGGTGCGAGCAGATGTAGAAGTCCTTGGAGAGGGCGTTCACCGCCTTGGTACCCACACCGTTGAGGCCGACCGCCTTCTTGAAGGCCTTGTCGTCGAACTTAGCGCCGGTGTTGAGCACGCTCACTGCCTTTACCACCGACCCGAGAGGGATGCCGCGGCCGTAGTCGCGCACGGTGACATCATGGCCCTCGAGTGTAATCACGATCTCCTTACCGAAGCCCATGGCGTACTCGTCTATCGAGTTGTCCACTATCTCCTTGAGCAGCACATAGATACCGTCGGAAGGGTTGCTTCCGTTGCCAAGGCGTCCTATGTACATGCCGGGTCTGCGGCGAATATGCTCTACACCTTCGAGGGTGCGTATGTTCTCGTCTCCGTAATTGATCGCTTCGGGCATAATTCTCTCTATTTCTTCCTGTTGGTGACGGTGCCGCGTATGTGTATCACTGCGGGCTTCGTAATACCGTCAAAATAAACCGTGAGGGCCTTGTCAAAAGGGTAGGGGCCCTCATCGTTGGTGTAGCTGACCTCCACCTTGCCGGTGCTGCCGGGGGCGATTGGCTCCTTGGTCCATCCGGCTGCGGTGCAGCCGCAGGATGAGATGACTGTGAGTATCCGCAGGGGCTCCGCTCCGGTGTTGGTCACCGTGAAGACGCAGCTCTGGGGACCGTCCTTGACGGATACCGTGCCGAAGTCGTGGACAGTCTTATCCAGACTGAAGGAGCCGCCGTCGGCGCCGCTGATGGCTCCGAGGCTAATGATGGCTGCCAGTATGATGGCTGCGAGCTTCATATCGTGCAAATTTACTTTGTTTATTCGATTAATCAAGCTAAATTTGTACCACTTTTGAAAACCAAAACAACCGATTATGGCTTATAAGATTTCGCCCGACCTCTGTGTCGCCTGCGGTACCTGCCAGGGAGAATGCCCTTCCGGAGCAATCAAGGAGGGAGATGTTTACAGCATCGACGCCGATGTTTGCATCGACTGCGGTACCTGCGCAGACGCCTGCCCCATGGGAGCTATTGCACCCGGTGAGTAGTCAGCGCTGACACGCTAAGAGACAAAAAGGATGGCCCCGAGGCCATCCTTTTTTAATCTCTACCGTTCAACTATGCTGCGGCGGACGTCGTCCCATCGGTAGTATGGCCCGGAGACGGCCTCCAGGGCGGGGACGAGTGTCTCCCGTTCGTTGGCGAGGAACTTCACCAGGACCTCACCCTTGCGGTTGCGGTAGAATATCATCTGCAGGTTTGCAGCGAACGGACACAGCAGAGAGCCGTTCCAGCTGTTGTAAGCTTGTTGGGCGCTGAGGCGCGCGTCGTAGCCCTCGAGCCCGAGGAAAGCGCAGATACCAAGGAACGGCCAGTCATGTCCGAAGCACAGGTCAGCTGCCACGGGAGCACCGGCTATGGCCTCGTCGGCCTTGCGTACTATCTCCAAGGCAAGCTTTTCGGAGCGCGGCATCCTCTGGTCTCCGAGAGCCAGCGAATTGCACTGTCCCAGATAGGCGCTCACAACGCTACGGCGGCTGCGGTGCACAACAAGGTCCCAGGGCAGGAACCCGAACAGGTTGTCGTCAATGTCGAATGCCTCGGCGGAGCGTGCCACATAATATACGCTGGAGATCAGGCGGTTGGTTGTGCGGCAGATTTCCCTGCCCCTCTCGGGATCGGTGAAGAAGCGTGACAGGACTGCAACCGTGTCCACATCCACCTCAAAATCAAGGGAGTCTTTGATTATCTCATCGACCTCTGCCTGAATCTTTTTGTTGGAGTTCCTCGTGATGGTCTTCTGGTAGGCCTCGCCGCAGTCCCAGGTAATCACCAGGTCCTTCTTGCAGGCTTTGAGCGAAGAGGTGAATGCGCTCATGCTCACAAGGCAGCGGGGGACGGTCGAGGAGATGGCGTGCACTTCGCCCTTGCGGAAGACCGGCTTGTAACGCTTGTACATGCGCCTGGCTAGCTGCTCATGCTCGCGCGCTCCCCTCGGAGTGAGGCGTCCCTCCATATTGTTCTCGCGCTCGGCTACCAGACGGGCATATCCCAGAAGGGACTCTCCTGCGGGGGTCAGTATCCCTTCTTCGGCGGCTTGCTCGAACCATTTCACCAGCCTCGGTGCCCTGTAGACAGCGGAGCCCGAGCGGGAGCCATGACGGCCGTAGTGGCTGATATAGAAGGGCTTGAATCCTGCTGGCGCAGGGGTGTCGTGCACCGGGAGGAACTCGTAGGAGTGGAGGTTGAACGCCGCTCTCTGCGGGAACTCCCTGAGGTACTCCTCGATCTCTGCCGACGGCTGGGCGTAGCACGACGCGCCAGCCGCCAGGAGGATCAATATACTAATCAGTATTCTTTTCATATAACTTTTTAGAGATTCCGGGTGGGACCCGGAATGACTACTCTGCTTCGACAGCGTTATCGGGCCTCATTACGAGCTCGACGAGGTTGCCGGAGTCAAGTATGGCCTTGAGGGTCTGGCAGACATCCTCGGGAGTGATGCTCTCGATAGCCTCGTCGCGCAGGGCCTCGCGGTCCTCGCCCCAGGTGAGGTAGTTCTCAAGGGCGCCACGCCAGTAACCGTTGTTGATACGGTTCTCGGGGAGGTTCTTCTTGAGATTGAGCACCGCGCTGGTCATCTCGTCCTCGGTGGGTCCGTTCTCTGCGAGGTCCTTGATGCCTGCGATGGCGAGCTCGCGCAGACGGTCGCACAGCGACGGCTTGCAGTCAAATGCCACCTGGATGAGTGCCTGCTCCTCGGGACGGCGGGACATAGAGGTAGCAGAGTGTGCTCCATAAGTGCCGCCCTCGTCCTCACGCAGCGAGTTGGTGTAGCGTATGTCGAGTATGTAGGAGATCACGTCGAGGGCAGCCTCGGCCTTGGCAGAGTAGGGTATATCAGCAGACCAGACCTGTACTACGGTGCTCTTGGGGGTCTGCATATCCACTGCGAAGTCGTTCACGACCTGGCCCTTTGCCATGCGCATGCCGTCGTCCTTCCAGGACGAAGCCTTGCGGCCCTTGGGCAGGGAGCCTATGTATTTCTCCACCAGAGGCTTGAGAGTATCGAGATCCACGTCGCCGACAATCGTCATGGTGAGGCCGGCAGCGTTTGCAAAGAGCTTGCGGTAGTTGCGCTCTATGGTCTGCAGGCTGGCCTTCTCGAGGGTCTCGGGCGAAATCATGACCTTGCGGGGACTGCTGCTGTAGAGGGTCTCATAGAGGGCCTTCTGAAGCTTATAGTTGGGCTGGTTCACCAGGTTGGGCAGTACGGCCGCAATCTGGGCGATGCCGTTGTCATACTCCTTCTGGTCGAAGCGGGGATTCACGAAGTACAGGTACAGCAGCTGCAGTCCGGTCTCCAGGTCCTTGACGGTCGAGCGGCCATTGATGCCGGCTTCGAGGCGGTCGATGTAAGGGTAGACGCTGACGTTCTTGCCGGAGAGCATCTTGCTCACCTGAGTGCCGCTGAACTGACCCACGCCGGCGTTGGCCTGCCAGAGCTGGAGCACGTTCTCATCGAAGGAAGGCATGTCCTCGTCGCTGATGAGGCTGAGGCCGCCGTCCTTGCTGATGCCGAACAGTATCTGGTCCTTGGTGTAGTCTGTGGGGAGTACCAGTACCTTGACGCCGTTGGAGAGTATCCACTCGGTGGCGCCGTAGATGGTCTTGGAGCTCTTCTTGACCTTGCCGCCCTTGAGTTTCGAAGCATCGAGGAACTCGGAAGCTATCTCCTCACCCGCGGGAGCCGCGATCTCGGAGGCCTTGACCTCGGCTATCAGAGCGAGGATCTCGTCTGCGGAAGGCGTCTGGACACCCTCCTTCTCGGGTCCGGAGTAGAGTATCACCATGTCCTCCTCGGTGAAGAGCTGTGCTGCCACCATGCTGAGCACCTTGGCATTCACCTGGGTAAGTATCTGCTCTGCAAGCTGGTATGCATCCTGAGGATCCATATAGGGCTTCTTGTCGAAGAAGTTCTGGATAAGCGGCCTGATGAACTGGGCGTTGCGGCGGGTAGCGGCGTTGTTCATAGCGCTCTCGTAGCGGGACAGGAGCTCGGTCTTGGCCCTGTCGAACTCGGCGTCGGTGACCCCATAGCGGCGCAGCCTCTCGACCTCGGTGTAGAATGCCTTTGCACCTCCGAGGATGTTGTCCTCCTTGAGGGCGACTTCGGCGAGCACCGCATCGATATCCTCATAAATGAGGGATGAGATGCCCAGCGAGCCGTTGATGTAGGGTGCCGCAGGGTCGGAAGTGATGTCGTCGAAGCGCTCGCGCATCACCATGCGCAGCAGGGCCTTGAGTATGTCGGACATCTCGCCCATGATTGTGGCGTTGATATCCTCGGGAGCGGCCTCGCTCCTCCAGATGAACTCCAGCGAAGGGTTGGTGGTCTCCGGGTCGGTGATTATGCCGACCACGGGCTCAGCGTTCGCGGGGACGGAGAGCTTTGCCTTGGGAGTAGGATTCTCGCAGGCGGGGACTGCTCCGAAGATGTCCTTGATGAGGCCCTCGGTGCGGTCCACGTCCACGTCACCTACCACTATCACGGCCTGGTTGCCGGGATGGTACCAGGTGTGGTAGAAGTTCACGAGGCTCTCGGGAGCGAAGGTCTCGAGGGACTCCTGACGGCCGATGAGGGTGCAGCCTGCCATCTTGGTGTCGCCGAAATAGTAGGGCAGCGACCTCTCCATCGTGCGCCACTGGGCGTTGCGCCTCTGGCGGCGCTCCTCTATGATGACTCCGCGCTCCTTGTCGATCTCGACGGGGTCGTTGAGGACATAGTGGGAGTAGTCGCAGAGTATCATGAGGCAGGTATCAACCACGGTCTCGCGGGAGACGGGGATATTGTTGAGCATGTACTGGGTCTCCTCGAAGCCGGTGGAAGCATTGATGTTGCGTCCAAACTCGGCACCTATGGAGCGGAGCCAGTCAAGTATTGCCTTGTCGGGGAAATGCTCAGTGCCGTTGAAGCACATGTGCTCCAGGAAATGGGCGAGACCGTCCTGATCGGGGGCTTCCTGTATCGCACCTACGTTGGTGGCGAGATAGAATTCAGCCCTCTCGGCGGGATTGGCGTTGTGACGGATGTAGTAGGTCAGACCATTGTCAAGCTTGCCCACCTTGACGGCGGGGTCATTGGGAAGCGCGGGCATCTGCTGTCCGTACATCATGCACGCTCCTGCAAACAGGGCGGCCAGAACGATAATTAACCTTTTCATTATCTAACTAAGAAATTGAGAGTTAGTCTGATATCTTCGGACGAAGAGCCGACGAGTATCTTGTACTCGCCTGCATCGACCTTCCAGCTGTGAGCCTCGGCGTCATAGTAGGAGAAGTCGCTGTAGCTCAGAGGGATCCTGTATTCGACGGTCTCGCCGCGGGCGATGCACTTTTTGTCGAAGCCCTTGAGCTCGAATGCGGGACGCATCACCGAGGGGGCCTGAGGTGCAACATAGACCTGCGCGGACTCCTTGGCTGCCACCTTGCCGGTGTTCTTGACCTTGAATACTATCTCGCAGCCGTCGGCGGTAGGGACCACCTCGCCGTCAGAATACTCGAATCCGCTGTAGCTGAGACCGTAGCCGAAGGGGAACATGGGCTCGATGCCGAACTTCTCAACTCCGCGGTAGCCTACGAACAGACCCTCGGAATAGATAGCGTGAGGGAACGGGTCGCGGCTCGGGCTGAGCTTATGTATCTCGGGATCAATCTCATGATAGTACGGGGAGGCGGGATTCTTCTCCTCAGAGCCCCAGAAAGTGAAGGGCAACTTGCCCGATGGCGATACCTTGCCGGAGATGATGTCCGCGAGGGCCTTGCCTCCCTCCTGTCCGCCGTACCATGCCATGATGATGGCTGCCACGTCGTCCTTAAAGGGGGTGATGTCCACCTCGCCGCCGGAGTTGATTACCACGATGGTCTTGCCGTTGAGGGCTGCGGCAGCTGCGATGAGCTCGTTCTGTCCTGCAGGCAGGGCGTAGGTGCGGTCATGGTTCTCGCGCTCTGTGTCATGGTTGAAACCGGCTACTACGACCACTGCATCAGCCTTTGCAACAGTCTTCTGCTCCTCAGGGCTAAGCTTGGAGCCGGAGATGAGCATCACGTCATACTTCTTGCCCAGGGCCTTGAGACCTGCGTAAGGGGTGACATTGCGTCCGGGGATGGGATCCATGCGTCCGGAGCCGCCGCCGTAAGCGACGATGTCAGCGTTGGGACCGAGCACCACGATGCGGCCCTTCTTGACGGGGAGCACACCGGTGTTGGTGAGTAGTACAGGGTCCTCGATAGCGGCCTAGTATGCCATCTCGCGCGAATAGTCATAATCCTCGGGGATGCTCTCGTCCTAGGCAGGCAGGTCCAGCAGACCGTAGGCTATGAAGGACTGGAGTATGTGCTGGCACATCAGGTCGAGGTTGGCTTCGGGGACGACACCGTTCTCGATAAGGGGCTTTACCATTTCGGGCTTGGTGGTGAAATTCTCGGGCATCTCAAGGTCCAGGCCGCTGGTGAGTACGCCGAGGGTGGTGTAGGTGGATTTCCAGTCGGACATCACGATTCCCTCGAATCCCCATGCGCGGAGGTTATCCTTGATGAGCCAGGAGCTCTCGGCGGCATGCACTCCGTTGACAGTGTTGTAGCTGGTCATGACGGCAGCCACGTCGCCCTGCTCTATGGCCTTGCGGAAGGCCGGGAAGTAAATCTCGTTGAGGGTACGCTCATCCACGATGGAGCCGGTCCAGTGGCGGCGGTACTCCTGGTTGTTGACGGCGAAGTGCTTGATGGTCGCCATCACCCTGTGCTGCTGTATGCCCTCGATGTACTGCAGGGCTATCTCCGAAGCGAGGCAGGGATCCTCTCCGTAATACTCGAAATTACGGCCGCAGAGAGGCGAACGGTAGATGTTGACGCCCGGGCAGAGCATAATCCTCACGCCGCGTGCGGAAGCGTCGAAGCCGATGCCGTCGCCTACACCCTTGGCAGCCTCACGGCTGAAGCTGGCTGCGAGTCCTATGCCGCTGGGGTAATAGGTGCTGTTGGTCTTGTTGCGTACGCCCTGGGGGCCGTCTGCCATCCTCACTACGGGGATGCCGAGACGCTCGATACCGTGGGTGTGGAACCCGTCCACTTTGCCGGAAATGAAATCAATCTTCTCGTCAAGGGTCATGGCGGCGACTATCTCGGCCGCGCGGTCCTTGTCATGCTGGGTGATAATGTAGGGCTGAGCGCCGGCGAAGGTCGCGGAAAGTAGCGCTACGAGGGAGAACAACAACACTTTTTTCATATTTCGATATGTTTCGGAAAGCAAATATAACTTAAAATTCTATGAATACGAACGAATGTGGGTACAGGCCGAGGTTCAGTGTCCCGTCCGGCTGCAGAGCCACGGGATACTCGGTGTAAGTGCCGAACTGGTCGGAGATGTGGCAGCGTACACGCCCGTCGAAACGGCCGCCCGCAAGGCTCACGGTGACGTCCTTAACCGCCGTGATGTTGTCGTCCATCTCATAGCGGCTCACGAGTATGCCGAGCCGGCCGTCCTCTCCGCGGGCTGCGGTGACGCGCACATTAGGGATCTCGCAGCTGGCCTCCACCTGGGTGCCCAGGGTCTTGAGCTTGCCCCAGGCGTACAGGGCCCAGTAGCTCCACAGGGGCGCATCGCTGTAGGCGTCGAACAGGCCGTTGAACACGGTGCCCGGCCTCCAGTCATAATACATCATCATGTCAGTGGGGCAGTTCTGACCCTCCTGCATGGATGCACAGACGAACGCTCCTCCCTTGGGTGATGACATCATGCGGACAGAGTACGGATAGTCGTCCGTCCAGCTCTTGATGTAGTTCCATTCGTTGAGGAATGATTCCGCCTGCGTATAGCCGTACTTGTCCAGCAGGGCGCGCACCTGATATGAATAATCCACATAGACGGTGGGGTCCGCCTCATAGATATGCCATGCGAAGAAGTCCAGGGGGACACCTCGGCGCTGCATCTCGGAGAGCAGCAGCTCGTACCATTTGGGAACCACCCTGATGCCGGGGTCATTGCCGGACATGGCGGGTCCGCCTATCAGCAGGTCGGGGAAGCAGCCCTTGAGGTGCTTTACCGCCACTTCGAAGAAGTCGTAGAACTGCTCGGGAGACCCGGCCCAGCAGCGGGGATCCACCTTCCACTTGTCGTTATCCCATTCGAGGTTGGGCTCGTTCCATACCTCCCAGTACTTGATGCCGTAGTGGAAGCCGTCCGCCCAGCCCTCGTTGTAGTGGCGGATGATGTGCTCGGCTATCTTAGCCCACTTCCTGTTGTCCTTGGGAGGGTAGATGTTGTATTTCTTGAGGGGCTGGTTCTCGATGGACTGTCCGAGGCGGTAGAACACTTCCACGCCCGCGTCCTGGATGCTCTTTACATACCTGTCGGTGAGCGTAAAGTCGTAAGACTCAGGCTTGTCCGGGTTCTTGGAGAAGTCCGGGAATATCATGGATATATCCACCACATGCTCTCCGTACGCTCCGGCTCCGGCGGCATCGTGGTTGCGCGAATAGCCCACGTTGGCTGCCCGGAAATACCCGGTGGTGCCGGTATAGACCTGCTCGGAGTTGTTGATGCGGGGGCCGTTGTTGACGGCATTCATCCTCTTGATGGGACCGATGGCAGCATCGGGCGACACCGTAATCTGGGCGCTTAGGCCTGTGCCGGCAAGCAGCAGGGCAGCGCAGGCGATGATGGCTCTTCTCATGGCTTACTTGAGCAGGACGCTGCTCTCGCGTTTGACGAACTGGATGGGGATGCCCGAAGGGTCGCGCATCATGGCTCCGTCGAATCCGGGGGCGATCTCATGGACAACCAGCGTGGCGCCGGCTGCGGTGAGACGCTCGATGTCAGCGTCCACGTCCTTGGAGCTGAAACCGAAATGCAGGGTCAGCGGATCCATCGCGGCGTAGTCGGGGGCCACGGGCTGGGTCCTTGCGCGGTAGAGCTCAATTGCCATGCGGCCGCTGGCATCGACGATAAATGTGGTATGGGTCTCGTCGTCCTTCTGGCGGGTGATGGTGAACCCGAGGTTGTCGCACCACCAGGCGGCGGTGGCTATGGGGTCAGCTACGTCTATCGCGGTGTGTTCCAGGACATAACCCTCATTGGCGACGGGCTCGCTTGTGCTCTGGGCGCATCCGGCGAGGGCTCCTATGGCAGCGGCTGCTGCAAGTACGGTCTTCTTCATATCGAAAAAGTTTATTGTTGTTCTTCTTTAAATGGTCTAATCGTAGTTACGAACAGCTGCTCACCCGCATCCCCGGTGCGCTCGGCATCCAGACGGATGACAGGTCGGAGCTGACGGAAATGCATAGCCTCGCTGTACCAGTCCTGCTCCACGCTCACGGCGGAGCCTTCCGGGCCGCTGACGCTCAGTAGCAGGCCTGCGTCACCGTCGCGGTAGATGAACTCTCCCTCTCCCGTCTGCTCCAGACTGCCGGGACCCAGGCCGCAGCGCAGGGTAAGCCGCCCTGTTGCGGGCCCGCTGACGATATCGCTTATGACGAAATACTGCTCGTCTATGAACTCGAAGCTGCGGCGGCGCCTCAGCCCCTCGTATGCCTGGTGCTCCACGGTGAGGATCTGCCTCGCGCCAAGTGGCATCCATTCCTCGACCAGCGGCTCGGGATGGTCGTAATTGCGGTCGTCCAGAGTCAGGGCGTTGTGGCGCGCCGTGGCCTTGAAATAAGCCCTCTCCTTTTCGATCTCTCCGTCGCCAGAGTAGGTATAGGAACCGGCGTCCGGCATCATCTTGCGGCCGTAGGCCCAGAGCTCAAAGGTCCCGAAGTCCGGCTGGGCGTGCCAGGAGCCGCGCTCGGTAGCCTTGATGGGCATTATTATGCTGTCCTCGTCCCAGCCGTTTCGAAGGCAGTAGAATCCGCTGCCCGGATACCCCGAGGACTTGTAATCCGGGGTCCCGGCTCCGAAATGCTCCAGCAGTTCCTCGCTTGCGAGGTCGTCGTGCCGGCGTGCATCGCTAAAGCAGGGATGTGTGCCGTCGGGATAGCAATAGTCCAGATAGTACCGGACCATCCTTGAGAGCTGCTCCATGCATTCGGGGGAGAGGAGGTCGGGGCGGCCGTTCATTGCAGCCACCTGCAGGGCCTCGTCGTAGGACTCCACAAATCCTATGTGATATCCCGGGTCCAGCTCGAAATGGCAGCCGTCCGGCAGGGTCTGGCGGGAGATTTCCGCATTGAGGTTGTCGGCGCCGGCCCGTACCCAGGATTCTGCGTCCTTAAACTCGGGGAAGCAGATTCCGGCGCGTATTGCGCCCGATGACTGATGTATGAGATGATTGCCCTCGGGGCTGAAAGAGCCCATAAGGACAGTGGCGTTCTGGTGGTATGAGCGCAGGAACTCCAGCAGGAACTCCGGGGTGAACTCGGGAGAATCCAGCAGCAGGTCCAGCTGCATCGGCCACCGCAGGAGCCTTATGCCTATCTCCAGCGGCCTCCAGGCGAAGCACTCGTTGGGTGAATTGATGTCCAGGGCTCCGCTGCTCACCGTCCCGTCCTGAGTGATACCGAAGGGCTTGTATGGGTTCTTGCGCACCCAGTCGCGAAATTCTGAGACATACTCGCGAGCATACTTTTCTTCGCCGGTGGTGCAGTAAGCCCTGCCGAGCGAAGTCCACCAGCCCTGGCGGTGCAGCTGCACCCGCATCTCTATGTCCTTGACCGGCCAGTACTCCCAGTTAATCTCCCGGCCGTAATTCCAGACGGGCTCTTCGAGTACGTGGAAAGTATGCTCCAGAGCATCATCCGCCCAGAGCATGTCCTGCTCGGATGCTTCCCTCGACTCATGTCCCGGGATATAGACATCCTTGCGGGCGCGGTAGTACTGTAGCAGGTCCGCGGCGGCGCTGTCCCAATCGGCAGCGTCGCAGTTCGCCTTTACCTGCTCAAGCCCGGGCCTGTCGAGATCCAGAAGCGCGAATACGTCCTGCAGTTCCTCTGCCGTAGGGTTGCTCCGGCAGGAGACGGCCAGCGCAAGAGCCAGCATTGACCACAGGACCGCCCGCTTCATCGCTCCACGAAGTTGGTGCAGTCGTCGGTCACTATAAGCGGCCTTGCGTCAGGCTCGCGGAAATGGAAGCGCATGTTGGATACGGTGACATTGCGTGCATGCCTTACGTACAAGCCCGAAGCGGGGAGACTGGTCCCTAGCTTGCGATTCTCCGGATAGCTCGTTTCGGCCTCTTTGACAGGGATATTTACCATCTCGGCGGTGCCTCCGCCGGGGCCGGTGATATCTATATCAGAAAGGATTATATTCTCAGGATAGAGCCCGGGGACTCCTGTTATGGAGCTGGACATCAGGCTCTCGCTTACCGCGGTCACATTGCTTATGACAATGTCCTTCATGCTGCTGCCTTCGGGGAATATGGACTCGCTGCTGCGACGGCCAAGACGTATGAATATAGGCGTCTGCACGTCACGCATGGCGACGTTGCTGATGCTGACGTTCTCCATGATGCCGCCGTCCACGACCTCCAGGGCTATGCCGGAGATGACTGTTACGGGAGCTGTGACCCCCGGTATCTTGGTGGACCAGTGACGGAAATTGTCCTCGCTGGCGGCGCGCACGGTGATGTTGCTGATAGCTATGTTGCGGTAGCCGTAGACGGAGGCGGTGCCGAGCTTGATGGCGTTGCAGTTCGACGCGGCGATGCAATTGGAGACGCTGACGTTCTCGCACATCACGAGGCCCTTGAGGCAAATCGCGTCGTCCTCGCAGTCAAATATGCAGTTGTCCACCACCACGTCACGGGATTCGATATCGATGCCGTCATTGTTGTAGTTGCAGTGCGAGCGCACCTTGACTCCGCTCACGCGCACACCTTCGCAGCCGGTGTAATACTCCACCCAGTGGGCTGAGTTGAGGAGTGTGATGTCCTTCACTACCACATTCTTGCAGTCGCGGAAGAGGATGATCATAGGTCTTCCGCCCGGATCGGCCTTCCCCACATCGAACGCCGGGTCGCCGCCCTGGCCGTCTATGGTGCCGAGGCCGGTCACGGCTATGTTCTCCTGCCCCTGCGCGTAGATTAGCGAAGAATAGGGGGAGAGCTCTCCGTCCACGGTCATGCGGGACCTCAGGTAAGCGTCCCTGTCGGCTACACCCAGCAGCTTCGCGCCCATCTCCAGATGGAGCTCTACGCCGGATTTGAGCTCAATGGGGCCGCTCAGGAACTCCCCGGCCGGGACGGAGACTGTCCCTCCTCCGGCGAGGCTGACGCGGTCGATGGCCTTTTGGATAGCGGCAGCATTGTCCCGGCCGGGGACAGCACGCGCTCCGGTCTTGGTTATGTCCAGATGGCGGCTGCCGGCAAACGCGGGCAGAGCTATCAGAGCCACTGAAAGAGCCGCTGCCAGACTTATTCTTGTCCGTCTATCCATGCTCCTACAGTACTATATACATAGCTTGCGATTGTCTCCATCCCCGCGGCGTTGGGATGGGGACTGGAGAACTTGGCAATCGCACTCGTCTTGAATCCGTATTCGCCGAGCAGATCAACCACGCGTACCTTGTCGGGGCCGTAGTGGGCTGCAATCTTTATTATGGCTTCTTCCTGACCATAATAGAGACAGTCGCCGATTATGCAGACTATCTTTGCCTGGGGATGGCGCGCCCTTATCATCTGGATGAGGCGCACGTAGGCGGAGCAGAATGTTTCCCCGTCCAGGGCATCCGCATCACTTGCCTCGGTCGCTCCGTCTGCATCCGACAGTATCTCGTTGAGTCTGTCGTTTGACGATTCGGGGAAATGCTCTGCTCTCATCTGGACTCCTTCAATAAGCTCTTCGGAAGTCCCGTACGAGCTGATATGGCCATAGTCATTGGTCCCGCCAAATATGAATACCACATCCGGATTGCCAATGCCAAGTTGCTTGAGGCGCGTCCCGAAATCCCAGCCGTACCAATAGGCTCCGGAGTCTCCGGTGGTGTTCTGCACCACGGTGGTGTTGCCGGCTGAGATATTCTTCTCGTAGGTGCCGGTGCTCATTTTGGAGTAGATGACCTTGTGCCACCAGGTCTGGCCAACCTCGGTCACATCGCAGTTTTCCCTGGGATAGTAGGCTCCGCCGCGGGTGGTGTCGCACCAGCCCTTGAATGTGGAGATGCTGTCGCCGATGATGCTCACCCTGGTGGTGCGGTTGGCGTCTTCCGGAGCCACTATCTTTACCACGATGTCGGCTATGTTGAAGCGGTTCTTGCCGTTGACGTTATTGAGGGACCCTATGAGCAGGTGGTCCATGTTGCTTACGCCCGAGATCTCCACGGTCTTGGTGTACCACTTCTTCTGGGTGGTATTCGCGAGTCCGAGTGCATGGCCGTTGGAGAGGGATGCGCCGGTGTACTTGCAGAATTTGGAATCCGATATATCCGTAGTGGCGTTCATAGCCAGACCGGATTCGGCGAATACGGCGACATCCACGTTGCTGGCTTTCTCATGCAGCAGGGCTGTGACGGTTACGCTTATGGTAGCTTTGTATCCGTCAGGGATACCGGCGAGGGTTGGAGTGACGATGTGCGTACGGGCTCCGCTGTTTGTGACGGCAACTCGGAAATAACCTGCCCTGGAATATACGGAGCTGTTGCCGAAGAATCCCCAACCGTTTGCGAGGCGCCTTCCTTCGGTCATCATTACATAGTTGCCCCAGAAACGGGTGCCGGTACTGCCATAGTGCTCAAAGAAGCCGGCAGGGTTCTCTCCGCAAGGAGGATCCAGCGAACGGGTTGATACAGAAGGCATGAACCCGGCTGCCTGGTCCCATTCATCCGGGCCATAGGTCTCGGAGAAGTCTTCCGCGAGGATCACGTCGCCCACCGCAGCATTTGATACTGTAGTCGCGTCAACACGGGTAAACGGCTTGGTCGTCCCCTTGATCGCATCGGAGCTCTTGACGGCACCGGTCGTGGTGTCCGTTATCTTGCACCAGTAATCGGTATCGGGATCCAGACCGCCGAAGATGAAACGGGTCTGCGATACAGGGCTGTTATTCTTGTCAAACCAGCATCCGCTGCTTGCAGGGATGTTGTGGCTTACCACCAGATCGGTGCAGGCCTCGTCCCTGTAAAGTGCGAGAGTCCAGGGCTTTGCGATGTCATCGGCGGTAGACTCGCCCTCCGTCCAGGTAAATGTCAGTGAGCAGGAGGACGCGTTGGTGCATGAGGCCTCGACATCAGGGGTCTCCGGCACTTCATCGATGGAGACAATCTTCACGACGACATCGGACAGGTAGAAGCGGTTCTTGCCGCTGTTGTCCTCGAGGGAGCCGATGAGTATCTGGCACTCGGAATCCACATTGTGGAGAATGACCGAAGACGGTGTATCATCGAAGCTCTTGACCGAAGTGATGTCGAAGGCCACGCCGTCCGAGAGGCTGGCGCCGGTGTATTTATGGTAGCTGGAGCTGCCGGCATCGGAGGTGGAGTTCATTGTCAGGCCCTTCTCGGCGAATGCCGCAATCTCCATCCCGCTGTCGTATTTGGTAGCGGTTACCGTCACTTCTACGGTTGCCAGCTTGCCTTCAGGGATGCCGGAGAGAGGCGGAGTTACCATGTGGGTGCGGCCGCCGGATGCGCCCACGCGCAGGTAGGCGTCCCTGAGGTAAGTGGAGCTGTTGCCATGGAAGCCCCATCCGCGGGACAGGCGGCTGCTGCCAAGGTCGATACCAGTGCCGAAGATGCGCTGGCCGGAGTCGTCGAAAGCGATGAACGCACCTGTAGGACTGACCCCGGAGGGGACAGTGAGAGTCTTGGGACTGGGACGGAAACCTGCTGCAGACTCCAGTTCATCCGCGCCCCAGCTTATCTCGGAGAAGTCTTCGGCGAGGATCACGTCGCCCGGGCCGGCATTGCTGACCGTAGCTGGATCCACTACGGTGAACGCAGTGGTCTGGCCTTCGACGACAGCGGAGACTTCGCCGGTCTCGGTGTTGGTGACCTTGAACCAGTATTTGGTATCCGGCTGCAGGCCGCCGAATGAGAACCTCGGAGACTTGCTGCCCCAGCAGGAGTGTCCTGCCTCTATGCTATAGGATACCTGGAGGTCGGTGCAGCCGGTGTCCTTGTACAGCTCCAGCTTGTAGGGCACATCGGCATCCTCAGCCGCAGTGCCTCCGGAAGTCCATCCGAATACGGCGGTCGAGGACGTACTGGCGACGAACTTCGCCACAGGCGGGGTGCGCTCGGTCCTGTTCTTGTAGTCGCCGGTGCGGAACACCTTCGGGCGCTCCATCTCCTCGACGAATACATTGCCGTAGCGGTCGGTGACCTTGACGGTTACAGGAGTATTGGCGGCAGATGCCGTAGCCTTGAAGAAGTGACGCCACTTGGCGGTGCTGAAGGTTGTGGTGCCGCCGTTCTTGTTGAGGCGGGGGATGGTCATCGCCTCGATGTGGAGAGGGTCATAGACACCGACCTCGGAGACCTGAAGCGGCTTGCCGTTCTCGGAGATCTCTACCTTCCAGCTGTCATCGTGGTCCCAGACGTTCACCAGGATCACATTGTCGCCGTAGGACTGGATGTGGTCGTAGTACTTTTTATATCCTGACTGGGTCGAACGGTCCTCGGAGATGACCTTCTTGACCTCGTTCATGTCGTAGGCGCGGAACTGGTAGTCCCTCTCCTGCAGGGCCGCCTGGTAGTAATGGGTGCAGTTGGTCCCGTTGATGCTCCAGACCGTCCATCCGCCGGGAGCGCCGTCCTGAGCGATGTGGATGCCGGGCGTGTGATAGCCGCTCCACCACCAGCTGGCGCAGACAGCGCCGCTGTTGTGCTCGGTGAAGGTGGAAGTCCAGTCGCGGTTGAAGATGTTGTGCGTGTGACCGCTCAGGAACCTCACCCTGTAGCCGTTGAAGATGCCAATGAAGGTGTTGAGGTCGGCATCCTTGCCGTCCAGCTGCTCACTCCATTCGAGGCCTTTGGGACGGGCCATGGGCTCGTGGGCCGTGACGAATATGGGCGTGCTCTTGTCCACGTAGGAGAGGTCCTTGCGCAGCCATGCGAGCTGCTCGGCGGTGAAGTTCTTGGCGTACTTGCTGCGGTTGGACTCACCGGCTTCCACCCCCGTGAAGTCCATGTTGTCCATCACGATGAAGTGGCACTTGCCCAGGTTGAAGGAGTAGTAGTCGGGTGCTATGTTGCGGGTGTACTGCCATGCCTTGGCCCAGTCGCCCGCGACCTCCATCTCGTTGTCATGGTTGCCCATGGTGTGGAAGAAGGGGACTCCGTGGAAGCTGGAGTTCATGGTCTCAAGATACTCCGAGAACCCGTAATTGTTTGCAATCCAGTACATGTCCCAGGTCATGTCGCCCAGCGTCAGGCAATAGACCTTGCCGGGAGCGGCTGCAAGGTAGCCATTGAGGTCTGCCGCCACCTTCTCGAACTGGCTGAGGTCGCCCGTACGGCGCGCCAGATGCAGGTCGCCCAGCACGAAGAGGGTATAGTCGTCGTTGGGACTCTGCACCAGTTCGAAGTTGACTTCCTCGGGGGTCTCGGCGTCCTCCTTGAGCTCCTTCCAGAACTCAGGCTGGATGCCGTCCAGAGGGGCTTCGTAGCCACGCGGTATGGTCATGAAGACATACTCCCACTGCTTGTCGGACTGCAGGCGGTAGTTGCCGTCCGCATCGGTCTGCACTATCTCCACGCCGTCGGATACCAGCACTCCGGGCACTCCGGCGCCTCCGCAGAGCACCTTGCCGTAGATATTGCCTTGCAGCACCGGAGGTGCGTCCTTGGCGTCTTGCTTGACTTTGACCGTCTTGGAGGCTTCGCCGCATTTGATTGTAACGAGGGCTCTGCGTGCCGTATTATCAGGGTTGTCTCCTGCTCTGACTGTGATGGTGGCATCGCCCGCTTCGCCGCTTTCGGGCTCGATTTTGAGCCATCCCAGATTGGACTCGGCGGTCCACTCGAGGCTGGCCGCGAACTCAATGCTCGCACTGCCTCCCGTGTCGGGGAGTTCGATTGAGTCCTCGGACTTGAGGGTGATTGTCCCCTGGTCTATAGGCTCTATGATGATTTCCGGTTCTTCGCAGGCGAATGCAAGTGCCATCAGTGGCATCATGCACAGGTAGAGAAGCTTCTTCATGCTACTATCGATTTTATTCAATTGTTACAGTTGCTACTACGGGCAGATGGTCCGAAGGGCACCATGCCTCGCCGTCCACGTTGTAGGTGACGACCACGGTATGGTAGTCCGAGGCCGTGCAGCCCCTTGTCATTATATGGTCTATACGTCTGTCAGAGCGGCCCTTGGTGTAAGTTTCCACGGGGTAGTGGTAGCCCGACGATTTGGAGCCGCTGCCGCTGAGCGTCCCCCAGGTGGCGTCGTAATTGCCGTCCTGCCAGTAGCGCCAGAGCATCCAGTAGGGGGTTGAGCCGGGACTGCTGTTCATGTCGCCGGTGAGTATCTGCGGGGCTTCGGCTCCTGCCTTCTGAGAGGCAAACTGGCCAACTACCCATGCCATGTTGGCGGCTCCGCCCTGCGAGCTGGTCGGAAGGTGCGTGACGAACAGCCAGAACACCTTGCCGGTCGCCTTGTGGGTCATCCTGGCCCAGATGCATGTGCGCTCGGGGCTGCCGGCGTTGAGGTAGGCGGATTCGGGCTTGACATACCAGGACATCTCCTCCTTGGACAGCCAGACATAGCCGGATTCCTCGAGGGTCAGCTTGGCGGCATTGTATGCAAATCCGTTGGCGTAGGAGTAGGTCACCGGGCCGCTCTCGTGTATGTCGTTGGGCCACTCTATGCTCCATTTGTAGCCCTTGAGGGCGCTGCAGGCTGACGGGAGGCTGTACGCTCCGCCGGCTATGAAGTTCTCATCCAGCTCGTTGAATCCGATGATGTCGGCGCCGGTATCCACGATGGATTTGGCAAGGGCCTTGAGCACGGTGGGGGAGCTGAGCAACATCTTGCTCTGCCGGCCGGATGGTTTGAGCACGTTGCAGGTCGCGACGGTTATCACGGCAGGGCCGTCCACCACAACCTCCCCTCCGGGGTTGTCCTCTTGCCCCGACGGTGTCTTCCCGCAAGCTCCCAGCATCACCGGGATCAGCAATATTATGTAGAATACTTTCTTCATAGTCATTCCGGGCTTGACCCGGAATCTCCTTCCTCTAGTCAAACGTCATGTACGCCACCACCGCAAGGTGATCCGAAGGGCACCAGGTATTTTCATCCTCTGCCACATAGGTGCGCCGGATAGTCCTGTACGAGGTCGGGATGACATGCTTAGAGCTGCTGTTCTTGTAGATGATATGATCCAGACGCCTGTCGGGGTGGTTCTTCGTAAACGTGATGAAGGGGTAGTAATAGTTGTGCTGGCTTCCGGACTGGGTGCCATCGTAGGTCTTATAGTAATCGGTCATATTGCCGTCGGCCTTCACCTTGTCGTAGACGTCGGTCCAGTAGGAAGTCAGTTCGGTGTAGTTCGTACAATCTGTAGTCTTGTCGTCTTCCTTCGAGCCGAAGTTTAGGTCGCCGACCGCTATAATAGGAAGATCCTCCACGTCGTTTTTCAGATGCTGGGCGAATATCTTGAAACTCTTGACATTATGGAGGTTATCGCCGTCATCGTTACCATAATAGGTATCAAAATGTGTTACAATGAACCAGAAGCGCTTGCCGGAGACTTTGTGACGGCACTTGGCATATACTGCCGTATGACGCCCGGTGTCGTGCTTATATGCGTCCTTCGCGGATGACCAGTAATCGTCCTCGTCATTGCAGAGCCACACATAACCGTCAGATTCGACCTCAATAGTGTTCTTGTTATAGGCGAAGACATTTGCGTAGTACATCGTGGCTGGATAAGTATAACCAGAAAAAAAATTACCGCTCTCGCTCACTTTGTTGGGATAATCCATCTTCCATGTGTAGTCGCTGCTGGAGAGGCCCTGAGCAATTGCCATAGCTTTAATGTCGTTAGTCTTGCCAGGCATATTGTCTGCGCCGATCTCATTGATGCCGAAGATGTCGGCGCCCATACCGGCAATGCTGGCCCCCAGCGCTGCCTGGACATCGGCGCGGTCCATGTCAATATAGTCGAAGTTCTCGCCGGAACGGTTCTCCTGCATCTTGATGTTATACACGCCGACCGTGATTCCCGGACGCTCGGAGGTCGGCTCACCGCCGCTCTCAGCAGTGAGAGAGTTAATTGCGAGCACATCTTCCGTACGGCCGGGAGTAAATTCCCTGCTTTCGAACTCCACGAGCTTGTTGTTCGCGAGCTTGTGACCGTCCTTCCAGAACCTCAGGCGCATGAACACGCCGTCGGTGCGGTAAATCGTTGCCACGAGACCCGAGGCATAGTTCTGAGCGGGGACGAGTATATGGAAATATTTGTCCGATGCTCCGAGCGCTACGCCGCTGCAGTTGTAGGTGAGTACTCCAGCCGTTCCGCCGGAGAATGCTCCGGTGAAGCCGCTGGAGTTCGTCGTCATGGTGAAGCTGCCGCGGAGTTTCTCACTGCCGAGAGTGCTGATCTCGATGCGGTCCAGCGTGCCGCTGCCATTGAGGGCAAGGCGCAGGATGCCGCAGAAGTTGTTGAGGCGCACTCCGTAGTTGTTGCCGTATTTCACGGCGTTGCCCCACGCTGCTGCGGCTGCGCCGTCGAAGCTGCCCTCGACGTAGTTCTGCGTTGCAGGCAGTGAGATGACATTTGCCGAAGTGGTCCCGGGATACAGCACCTTGTAGGGAGCCGACGGGGAGCCGCTCACCGTGAAATCAACATTCTTCTTGCCGTTGTCCGCGGATGCGACGGCGCCGGATAGAGTGCCGTTGACGGAGATCTTGTCCCCTGTCTTCCACAGGACCTGGTATGTGTCGCCGTCCTTGGCCGCGAGCATGGTCTTGGTCCCCTCGTCCTGTATGGCCTGTCCGTCGCCATCCAGCGAGGCGCTCAGCACCATCCCCTCGACCATCTCCTCGGCCGTCTCCACTTTGTTGCATCCAGGTGCAATCACCACTGCCAGCGCGACTGTCATCGCCCCAGCCTTCACCAAATTCATCATAACACTTCTTTTCATATCGTTACAAATATCATATTTCAAACAATAAAAAAGCAGTACGCCTTTTGTTCTCGTACTGCTTACCGCAAAGGATTCGATCGGTGAAAACGCCAGTTTAGCCGACGGTTAGAATCTCCGGGGTGCAAAAGCATAGTGTTTTGCTCACGGGAGAGGGTGAAACTGTGTCCGGGGTGCAAAAACATGGTGTTTTGCTCACGGGACCCGGGGGCAATCGCAGGAAGTTGTTCTCGGCAGCGGCGAGGTGAGCCTTTCCATTGAGCTCGCGGAGCCGCGGACGGGAAACAACTTCCGACTGTTGCAGGTGGCGGAGCAAGCCTTGAGATTATTCCGAACCAGTGTTCTCCGAAGGTTGTTTGAAACCGATGCGAACCCTTGGGGCGTTTTTCTTCTCCTCCAGTCGTTCGGCGAGTTTGCCGATGGCCAGATACAGTGTATCAATGTCCTTGCGCACGTCTTCCGAGAGGTCGTTGATGGTGCCGAGGTCTTCTTCTTGCTGCTGTTGCAGAAGGTCAACCCTTGCCTTCAACTCTTTCAATTCTGCCGAAAGGGATGACGTAGCCAGCAGATACTCCCTGGCCTGGACGAAAGCCCGCATGATGGCGATGTTTGTTGCAATGGCTACATCGCTTTTCAAAACTGAAGACAACATAGCAACGCCTTGCTCTGTGAAAGCAAAAGGAGCATATCTCGTATACTTGTTGCGAGAATCATTTGAGATCACAAACTGTGATGTCATATTGATTTTCAGCATGTTATACTCCTCTAGGGTCAGAACAAACATGAAATCATCCGGGAATCTTTCGATGTTCCTTCGAACGGCCTGTTTAAGCGACCGTGTTTCAATTTGATACAACCTTGCCAGATCAAAGTCCAGCATCACCCTCTTTCCACGAATCTCGTGTATAAGGTTTTGTACAAGAACCAAATCTTTACTCATGCCTCATTCTCCTTTCGGATCCGCTTGACTGAGTGCTTCAGTTTGCCGATGAAGAAGTTAATCTCCAGGGATGACTCTGTTTCGGCCGTCTCAAGCTCAGGCATGACGATGTCCGTGAGTACCTCGCCGAAGTGTTTCAACTTCTTGGCCTGCGCATCCTTGTCGGTCTCGTTGTGCAATTCCAGCAACTCCCGTTTTAGACTACGGACTTTGTAAAAGGTCTCAATGATGGCAAATGTCACATCCCTGGCGCGTTCGCCGCTAAGAATCGTTGCAAGCATATAGAGGCCTCTTTCTGTGAAAACTCTCGTGGAATTGCGGGACTTAACAGACACATTTGTGGTCGAAATTTTCGACCGCAAACCTTGTAACTCGCTAGTTGTCAACTCGAAAGCATAGCGCGGAGGGAACTTCTCTGGGTTGTTGTGAACAGCTTCATTCACTCGCCTCGTCTCCACCCCATACAGCGCAGCGACATCAGCATCGGCAATGACTTCCATCCCACGGATAGTGGTGATCTTGCCTTCAATCTCCCTGATACTTACAGGGAGCGAACTCGTTTTCTTTTTGATAGAATCACTCATAATTAGATGAACTTTGCGGAAAGAACGGTCGCTGGAGACAAACTCGTCCGCGCTCTACCCGATACCATTTGCAATAGTTTTCAATGGCATCCTGCAAAGTCCATCCTGAAGCAAATCGTACACAGTCACCGTCCTGGGCGATGACATCGTATGCTATATGCTCCTGGTGAGTGACCGGTTCTGAAGCCGGAACTGTTTGCACCCTCAATCGTACCTTTTCCATAAAAACAATAAAACAGTTCCATTTGATCGTGGATGGAGAACCAGAGACTGTACAAAGCTAACAAATCTCCTCGGCAATGCAAAGTGCACTCCCGAAGAATTATGCGGTAAGCAGTATGTCAAAGAGCGTCGGGGCCATGGCCCCAGTGGCACCCCGGGCGCCGATCAGGGCGCACGGGGTAAACAAAAAAAGCAGTACGCCTTTTGTTCTCGTACTGCTTACCGCAAAAAAGTATTTAAGATACCGTCAGGGCAACTCATTAATGATGTCGCTCATGTTTTGTGCATGGCAGGCATCTATGACTGTGATAGTATCGCCTTTAATCGTATAGGCGAAATACCATTTGTCTGTATTCGCCATATAGAGTCCTTGCCAACGTGCCAATAATGGCTTGCGTCTCAATAGTGATTGTTCTATTTGATAGATTGAGTCGACAGCATCATCAATATTCTGATGCATTAACTCTTCGGAATATGTGTGCTTGTATTTTTTAGCTACGTTATGGTAAAAAGTGTCAATCTTTCTCGCACACCGTCTCCTGACCACGTATTTCATTTCCTGGCATATTCCCGTTTAACAGTTTCATGCAGCATGGCACGCAACTCCTCTACACCAATAGTTTCAACATCTTCATTTAAGGATTCGCGAAGATGCTGGTCAATAAGCTCTTGTGCCCAGTGGCCAATTGCCGCTTCATTATTCAACTCCGGTGCTAGAGCCTGAAGTGCGGTTTCATCTATCTTTATGCTGACGGTACACATGGTCCTTTATTATTAATGTCTGTAGCAAAAGTAACAAAAAACCCACAAACAACAACAGCATATGTAAGTTTTGCGGACGAAATTTTCGACCGCAAACTCCGTATTGCGCTGGTATATAACCTTTTGCGGTAAGCAGTATGTCAAAGAGCGTCGGAGACTCCGGTTTGTAGTCATTCCGGCCGAAGAGCCGGAACCTCCCGTGGCACCCCGGGCGCCGATCAGGGCGCACGGGTAAAATCTATTCTAGATAAGATCTAATCTCATTATCCTCATTCGGGAAGCCGTTGTCATAGTTGGCCAGAGCATAAGCCGCAAGCTTTTCGTTCTTGCTAACCTTAATTACCTTGTAGGAGGAATCATGCCTCTTGACTTCAGCCGCCAGCTTCGTGTATTTCCCATCGCCGACTTCGGCCTTCACACTACCCGAAATAAGCGAGCCCCATCTCGGCTTAAAGCGTGGAATCACACCAAGTGTTTTATCAAAGTAATCGAAGAGGTCGAAGTACATGAAAACATCCTTCCCTTTCTCCTTGTGCAGATGGTTTATTCTGACAACATATCGGTTCCCGTCAAACCTCCCGGTGCCATATAATGGCCCACGAATGCCAATGCTTCCGTAGTACAAAGGTCCTTGGGGCTCAATCATTACCACCGCATTGTCACAAATCTCTCCGCTCGGGAAAGAATAATGAACAACCACGGCCCTATGCTTATCTACATGACTATCCAGATAGCACTGCTTGTTCTTGTCCTGTCTGGATTCCACAGTCACTATAACAGATTTCTCCTGTGCTGACATACAGACATGACAGCAGGAAAGTAAAACGATTATTAAAAACTGTCCAAGAACCTTCATAAATAGCGCGATGTACTATAAACACCCCAGACGCCAGGATTGACGCCTGGGGTAAAAAGGATTTAGAAGCTTGATACAATAGTTGGTAGATTCGAAGTTGAAGTGGGTGCGCGACGACCAATTACATAAGTCGCCTTGTTGCTGTCTGTAATCTCGACATTCTGGCATTTGGTGCCGCTCTTGATTTTGCAGCCGCTAAAGCTATATGAACTTCCCTCTCCGTTAGCTCGAGAGGCAAATAGACCAGCTCCGGAATCTTTTTTCCACTGACCCTCACTTGCTCCAGAAATAGTTTTACGGCTTGACGAATCAGCAGTAGTCGTCCCAACTTTGCAATTACTGAATCCAGTAGTGGAAGCTCCAATACGGCCGACAATGCCACCAGTATAGCAGTTGGGGGTAGAACCAGTAGTCCTCACATTAGCGTCACTTGTAAGGTTAGTTGGAGTTGTTATGTTCATATATCCCACAACACCTCCTACTTCACCATTTACTGAAATTTCAGGGGCGTTGTACTTACAAACGCTGATACTACCGGTATTCACACATCCCGTAGGGTTGACAGTAGAGTATCCTAGTATGCCACCAAGTCGTATCGGGACCTGGTTATACATAAGTATAGTACCTGAATTGGTGCAATTCGTAAATGTTTTATCTGAATACTCGCCAACACCAGAGATACCTCCAATGTATGAAAAACCAGTGACATCGGCAGATGCAGCTTTCATGTTGCTTCCGTTATTACCCGAATTAGATACATCAATCTTGCCGGAGTTCGTGCAATACGTTACAGTATTTGCGCCACAATTCTTAGTAAAACCACCAATTATCCCGCCAAGCAATAGCTGTGTGGACACGGTGATATTCCTGATTTTTACATCACCGGCATTGGAGGCATGGTCAATCGAAACGGCAGCATTGGCACAACCAAGAATTCCTCCTACAAAGCTTGTATCACGGGTATTATTCTGGAAAGTGATGTCTCCGGAATCCAGGTTCCTTACATAGTCCATATCTGTATTCGCTTGTCTGTTATAACCGGCGATGCCGCCTATAGCAGCACGGGAAGATGAAGAGGTCTCAGAAAGTGTCCCGGAATTGTAGTTGTAGGAAGAAGAAGTTCCAGTAAGCGTATTGACACCTCCAATTGTCCCAATCAGGCCGCCCATGCGTACGCCAACAGCGCTCGGTTCTGTATTTGACCCAACACCGGTATTGGAAATTGCGCCAGTATTATAGCACGGTGCTTTATACACCGAATTGGCACTTGACCAACCAGCTAATCCGCCGATGTTAATATTGTACCCAGACTTGGAGTCTCCAGAGTTCTCTACTTTTCCCTTGTTGTAGCAAGTAGTAAATTTTACTCCATCATTTGTACCGGCAACACCGCCGATGCAGACATCCTCATCAGAATTGCCGCTGTTTGAAACGGTTCCACCGGCTTTCGAAGATGTCCCGTTGGAGCATGATGATATGTCTGCGCCAGCGCGACCTACGACTCCTCCAATAGCTATCCACTTACCGTTGCCAGAGTCGCCACTGTTGGAAACAGCTCCAGTATTATCGCAATTAGAAACTGCTGCATCCGCTTCCGAGGTGATACCACCTACACAGAGGTAACCATTACAATTACCGCTGTTGCTGACATCCCCAGTATTGTGACAATCGTCAACGATAGAGTCTTCGTTATTGTATCCAACTACACCACCAACCTGGATGTAACTATTAGCTGAAGTTACTGGACAGGCGTTGGAAATGTCGCCATTGTTAGTGCAGGAAGTAATATTCGCCTCACCACGTCCGACTATTCCACCTATAAATACTGATTTTTTGCTAGTAATATCCTCGGAGGCTTTAATATCAATATCTCCATCATTGATTGCAGAGGTAACCGCTGCTTGGTTGCGGCCAACAATGCCCCCAAGATACAGATACTCATAATCAATGTTAAGCTTGTATATGGTGATATCGCCTTCGGCCAGATTGTTATTGCCAGAGCCCATGGCAACCGTGTTATAGCCGGTAATCCCCCCCAGATATAAGCGCGAGCATTTAAGTTCGGTGATATCTATTGCCCCGGCATTGGTTGCTGTTATTGAACACTGGCCAAACCCGGCAACACCACCAACATAAAAGTACTTGTTAGTCTGAGTACTCGTGTTAATGTCAACTTTGCCATAGTTTGTAGCACTTGCGGTAGAGTGCTTCCCACTGATGGTCACATTGGCATTATTCGCGGTCTCTCCCACCAAACCGCCGATGTAAGGGTTCTTTGCGTTGTTCCTACCGGTGAAGTTAACTGAGCCTCCATTGCTGGAGTTGCTAATGCCACCCTCAGTGCGACCGGCAAGACCACCTATAAATGTTGTGCCTACAGATCCTAGAATCGTTTGAGATACTGTAATGCCTCCGGTGTTCAAGCAATTTGATATTAATTGGTTTGCAGACATGGAGCCGACCACGCCACCGGTTGAATAGTACATATCACGACTCGGGGTGAAGGAACCACCAACATTGATGTTCATAGCACTTGAGCAGCCAGATATGGGCTTCTTGGAATAACCCACCACGCCACCAATATACAAGTCACAATCATTACTACCAGTATAGGCCCCGGTATGCACTCCATTATACGTGATAGTTCCTCCAGTAGAAGTGCAATTGGAAAGTGTAGTACCATCACTGTTGTTGGTGCCAACTACGCCGCCGATATAGTCAGCTCGCTCATTGGTTATCCCACAGGTAATGCTCCCGCTGTTGATAAGAGTGCCTATTGCATCAGAATCTGTTATCTTGGTTCGTCCGACAACTCCGCCAATATGAAGAATAAGGGAATTAGTCAGGCTGTTTGAAGGCACCTGAATTAAAGCTTCATTGGTGCAATTGGTCAGGGTGGATCCAGCTTCGGCACAGCCGACGATGCCGGCGACATAACGGGTCGCATTGCTCATTGCAGAAGAGGGCTTGAATTCTACACTGCCCTTGGCGGTGCAGCCAGTTATTGTCCCCTCAGACTTTTCAGCAAAGATCGCGATACCTTCATTGTTGACATCAGTGGTTCGGTTAATATTCGAATATAGAGTTAGGTTACTAACCGTACCCTTAAGAGTAGCAAACATCGGGACCGTAAGACCGGAAATAGTATGCCCGTTGCCATTGAGAGTCCCAGTGTAATCAGCAATCGTCGTAAAACTCTGGCCGGTCATATCAATGTCGGCCACGACAATTGCCTCTGAGGGCTTATTCGTCATAAAATACTGTAAGGTAGCCACGTCCTTAATCACATAGGCAAGAGATGTCGCTTCAACCCTAATGCTGTTGATGAATAATCGGGGATTGGAATCTCCTCCTCCCTCCCGCCTTCCAATCATAATGCGGTCTCCAGGGGTGACAACCAGATCTTCTGCCGTACTTGTTTGCCATGCGGAGTTAGAAGTAAAGCTTATTATCTTATACAATGATTCATCAGACGTGTCAGGCCAGCTGAAATTTGACTGTCGGTATCCGCTTCCGGTTCCCACCAGGGCTTCACTTAAAACGGCAACGGCATAATCGCTTTGTGCTCCGTCATTATATTTTGCAGCCGTGACACTTACGTTAACCAGGGCGTTAGACGGGAATACTGGGGTGAGTATCCAGCCAGAACCAGAAGCAGTCCCTAATTTAAGGAGACCAGGATTGGCGAAGATATTGGATTCAGACAACCAGTCATTCAAGCGGCTGTTTGTCAATGCGTCATTGATCGCAGCATCCCTGAAAGAGAACGCACCATCCCAGCGATAAAAAGTTGCATCCTCGGTGGACCGATTGCTGAAACTGCTGGTGTTAGAAGGCCTGAAACCTGCGCTTCTGCGGAAACAAACCGTACTGCCCCAGGCAAGCTGACTGAAGTCCTCAGCAAGCACAACTCCGGTAGAGGTAATGGAGGCGGGCATCTCAACAGGAGTAAAGGCTTCTGTCGTAACCGACGATGAAGGATCGCTGAATACTCCATTCTGCACATCTTCAACTCTAAACCAATATTGCGTGTTACGGCTCAATCCGCCAACTACAAAAGTCAAATATGGATTAGACGGGTCCCAGCATGCCGTTTCGCTCTTGGGTATAGTCCATCCGCTTCCAACTTCTATGGTACATGTGCTGTTAGTGTAAGCATGGATTCTCCATGCTTTAAGCCTATTATTTGATACATTTGATCCATTCCAACGAATCTGTATGGAAGAAGATGTTAGTGCCCATACATTGGCGATTGTTACAGCGCTCTCTTTGAAGGCGGGGGCGGTGAGAGGGTAGAGCTTGCCAGCCTCGACGGTGAAGGCACTCTGCTTGGAGAAGGCCATGGTCTGAGGAGTGCCGGAACCATCTTCATTCGGAACTGCGTTGATGCGGAAACGGATTCCGCTGGCGTAGATCTGCGCTGGGATAGCGAAGGTGAACACCGCACCGTCCATGTTGGTGCCGTTAGGGGCATTGATGGTTATAGAAGTATTATTTTCAGAGGAGTTT
>CAMZEI010000013.1 GCA_947305815.1 uncultured Bacteroidales bacterium
GCCTTCAGTAAGGAGTAAGAGATTCCGGGTCGCGCTACGCTTGCCCGGAATGACTGTCCGGTGAGCAAATTACCCCATATTTGCTCACCGGACGATGTTTTTATCGCTCCCGTGAGCAAAAGGGTGGTGTTTTGCTCACAAAGGCGGCGGACAGCGGAGCGGAATTTGGTTTTCCGGCAAACTTGTCCGGAAAATAAATTCCGGCCGCCCGTCTGGAAGACTCAGCCGCCGGGTCGGCTATATCGTCGCGACCATTACGGCTTTGATGGTGTGCATTCGGTTCTCGGCCTCGTCGAAGACTATGGACGCGGGACTCTCGAAGACATCCTCGGTGACTTCCACGCCGTCAAGTCCGAACTTCTTATAGACCTCCTCCCCTGCCTTGGTGTCGCGGTTGTGGTACGAAGGCAGGCAGTGCATGAACTTGCAGTCGGGATTGCCGGTGCGCGCCATCAGCGAGGCGTTGACCTGGTAGGGCATGAGCATATCGATACGCTCCTTCCAGACAGAATCGGGCTCTCCCATGGAGACCCAGATGTCGGTGTAGATGAAATCACATCCCTTCACGCCCTCATCTACATTGTCAGTGATGGTGATGCGTGCTCCTGTCTGCTCTGCGACCTTGCGGCACTCTGCTACGAGCTCTGCAGCGGGCTGCAGGGCCTTCGGAGCGACGATACGCACATCCATACCCATCTTGGCGCCGCCCACCAGCAGCGAATTACCCATATTGAAGCGGGCATCGCCGAGGTAGGCGTAACTCACCTGCTTCAGCGGCTTGCCGGCATGTTCCTGCATTGTGAGGAAGTCAGCAAGTATCTGAGTGGGATGGAATTCGTTGGTAAGGCCGTTCCAGACGGGGACTCCTGCGTACTTGGCGAGCTCCTCGACTATGGCCTGGCCGAAGCCGCGGTACTCGATGCCGTCATACATGCGCCCGAGCACGCGCGCGGTATCTTTCATGGTCTCCTTGATACCGATCTGCGAGCCCGAGGGGCCGAGATAAGTGACATGCGCTCCCTGGTCGTATGCGGCGACCTCAAAGGAGCAACGGGTGCGGGTTGAAGTCTTCTCGAAGATCAGGGCTATGTTCTTGCCCTTCATGGTTTGCTTTTCGGTGCCGGCCTTCTTGGCAGCCTTGAGTTCGGCGGCCAGGTCGAGCAGATAACGAATCTCTTCGGGGGTGAAATCGAGCAGCTTAAGGAAGCTGCGACCGTGTAAGTTGACTGACATATCAGGGTATAATTTTGGTTTCGTTGATAATGCACTGCCCGCCGGTAGCTTCGACGAACATCAGGCCGGCACGCACCTTGGGGGCCATGGAGCCTTCGGCGAACTGTCCCTCGGCGAGCCAGGCGCGGGCCTCTGCTACGGTCATCACGTCTATCGCCTTCTGGGTGGGTTTGTTGAAGTCGATGCAGACCTTGGGGACATCGGTGAAGATGCGGAGCTCGTCCGCATGCATGGTCACAGCGGCAAGGGCGCTCGCGAGGTCTTTGTCTATCACGGCCTCCACTCCCCTGTGGGCGCCGCTGTCAGCAACCACCGGGATGCCTCCGCCGCCGACGGTCACCACGATATTGCCTTCACGCGCAAGGCGCTCCACGATTTCTATATTATTGATACGGAGTGGCTTCGGCGAAGCGACTACCTTTCTCCAGCCTCTCCCTGCCGGGTCCTCCTGGTACACCGCATCGGAGGGTTTATCCTTATAATATGGGCCGACGGGCTTGGTGGGATTGGCGAAGCCGGGATCGTCGGCGGCGACCTCGACGCGGGTCACTATGGACACTACCCGACGGTCGATGCCGTGTGCGCGCAGGACCCTCTCGAGCCCTGTCTCAATCATATAGGCGATGGAGCCCTGGGTCTCCGCGCCGCAGAAATCCATGGGCATGGGCTCCAGCCCGTATTCGCGGCGTCCGGCCTCGTGCCGCAGGAGAGCGTTGCCGACCTGGGGCCCGTTGCCGTGACCGATCACGATGCCGTAACCCTGCTCCAGCAGAGGGAGAAGTTTCTCACAGGTCGCGGTGACATTGTCGAGCTGCTCAGCGAAAGTGCCTTTCTGACCGGCGAGCAGCAGCGCGTTGCCGCCGAAGGCTATCATTGCTAACTTTCCCATAACTAATCTCTTACAAGCGGGAGGGTGGAGCAGCGCAGCAGTCCGCCCATTTTGGATATCTCACGGTAAGGCACCGTCTCGACGGTAATGCCCTGCGACTCAAGCCAGGCACCCAGGCGCCTGAAATGCTCCTCAATCACCACTACATCCTCGGATATAGAGAATATATTGGTATTCATTGCGTACATCTCGTCAATGTTGACCTCGAACACGTTTTCGCGTCCGAACCTGTCTATCAGGTGCTGCGCGTCGCGGGGATTCATGAAACCGTGGCGGTAGATGATGGCCTTGCCGCGGCCGACCGGCATGAAGGTGCAGTCGAGGTGCAGTATGCCTTCGTAGGGGTCGGTGTCGCTCTTGCGCAGGTTCAGGGGGATGATTTCCCTGTCAGGGAATATCATCTTGAGATACTCGATGGCCAGCGTATTGGTTCGGGCAGTCTTAACCTGAGGATAATCCGGGAAGTTGTACTGACCCACATAGATGGTATTGCCGTAGAGCACCACATCGCCGCCCTCCACATGCACGGTCTCGGGGAGGTTGTAAATCTGCTTGTAGTGTATCTGGCTGTAAATAGGCTCGTACGCATCAATCTCCGCCTGGCGGTCGGGGATAACGTTTGAGACTATTATCTTGTCGTCAATGACGAAGCCCACGTCGCGGGCGAAGACCTGGTTGCAGTCCGGGACCTCGTAGGGGCGGTACACCTTGACGCCGTACTTCAGCAGGACTTTCTCGAAAGCGTCCATTTCCCGCACTATATCCTGCTCTGTAGGATATACGCCATGCGTTACCGATTCGTACGACTTACTGTCGAAGGTTTGCTCCGGAGTCGGAGCGGGGCCGTTGGAATGCGGCCAGCCGAGTATCACTTCCCGAAGGCGCGCGGTCTCGGAGCTGACATGTAGCTTGATCATGGTTACAGGTGTCTTAATTTAGCGTATTTAAGGAGGAGTAGTTTCTCCCCGTATTCGTCGAAATTGATGCGGGCTTTCATCTCGGGAGCGTTGCCCATAAGCTCGAGTATGACCCCGGCGCCGAAGCGGTTGTGCTCCACCCTCTCGCCCTGACGCAGCTCCGTCATGGGGACGGCCTTGAAATCCGGGTCGATCTGCGCCGGCACTGCATGAGGCATAGGCTTCTGCACGGGCGCCGGCTGAGGGCTGCGCTTCTGGTAAGACACGGTCGAAGATGCCCCATAGCGCTGTCCGGAGCCGAACCGCGGCCCATATCCGCCGCCGAAGCGCGGCTTCACATCGTCGTAGCTCTCAAGGTCACTGGCGCTGAATTCGCCGTCAGGCAGAGGATTCTCGAAGTATTTGCGGTCTATCTCACGGATGAAGCGCGAAGGCGGATTTGACTCGTGCTTGCCGTTGCGCATGCGGGTCATTGCAAAGGAGAGCGCGAGAGCCTTCTCGGCACGCGTCATCGCCACATAGAAAAGACGTCTCTCCTCCTCGATATCACCCGGCACCGGGCTCAGGCTGCCCGAGGGGAAGAGGTTCTCCTCCAGACCGGCGACGAAGACATAGGGGAATTCGAGACCCTTGGCGGCATGCACTGTCATCAGGGCTACGCGGTTGGAATCGTCCTCTTCGGAGCTGGTATCCACAGCGCTCAGCAGCGATATTTCCTCGAGGAAATCCGGCAGGGTCACTGTGAATTCGGCATCAGGCGAATCCTGGAGTATATCTTCGGTCCTCTCCTCCACAAAAGCTTTGACGGAATTGAGGAGTTCCTCGACATTAGCGGTGCGGGCAAGGCCTTCTATCGAAGTATCGGCCTTGTAAAAAGCATACAGCCCCGACTTGTCTGCAATCCGGAGAGCCATCTCGTGCGCGTCGGTAACCGGCACCGATGCCGCCAGACCGTCCACCAGGGTGCAGAACGCCGCCGTCTTGGGATGCTGCAGGCCGGCCTTGAACAGCGAACAGCCCTGCTCGCGCGCCTTGTCCGCCACGGCCGCCAGCGTCACGTCACCAATGCCGCGCGAAGGCTTCCCTACCGCCCGCTTAAAGCTCTCGTCGTCGTGAGGGTTCACAACGAGCTTGAACCAGGCCATCATATCCTTCACTTCAGCACGCTCGAAGAAGGAATTGCCCGAATAAATCATGTACGGGATATTGCGCCTGCGCAGCTGCTCTTCGAGGGAGCGGGACTGCGAATTGGTGCGGTACAGCAAGGCGAAATCCCTGTAGGTTGCGCCGTCGCTGCGCATCCTGTCGATAATCTCGGAGACTATCTTCACTGCCTCCTCCATCTCGCCGTAGGTCTTGAGTATGCGTATCTTCTCGCCCTGCTCCGCTTCGGAGAAACAGGTCTTGGGGATGCGGCCGCTGTTGTGCGCGATGAGGGTATTGGCGGCATCGACAATTGTGCGGGTCGAGCGGTAGTTGCGCTCGAGGCGGAACATGCGGCAGTCCGGGTAATCCTTCTTGAAATTGAAAATGTTCTCAATCTTGGCTCCGCGGAAAGCGTATATGCTCTGGCTGTCGTCGCCCACCACGCATATATTGCGGTGAGGCGCTGCAAGTCGCTTGAGGATAAGGTATTGTGCGTAGTTGGTATCCTGATACTCGTCCACCAGGATGTGGGTGAAGCGGGAGGCAATCTCGGCGCAGGCGGCGGGGTCATCCTTCAGCAGAATGTTCATATTGACCAGGATGTCGTCGAAATCCATCACCCCCGCGGCCTTGAGCTTCTGCTGATACAGTGCGTAGAGATCGTACCTGCGCGGCTTGCGGGCCTGCATGTCGGCCGCCATCAGCTCGGCGTTGTCCTTGTAGCCCTTGACGGTAATCAGGTTGTTCTTGGCTTTGGAAATGTGCGAGAGTATCTCCTTGGGCTTGTATTCCTTGTCGTCGAGAGCGAGCTCCTTGATGCAGGACTTCATGGCGCTGAGGCTGTCGGAGGTGTCGTAGATGGTAAACTGCTCCGGATAGCCTATGCTGGCGGCGTACTGCCTCAGGAACCTCACGAACACCGAATGGAAAGTCCCCATCACCACCTTGCGGGCAGCTGCGGGGCCTGTCATGAGGCCGATTCGCTCCTTCATCTCGCCGGCCGCTTTCTTGGTAAATGTGAGGGCGAGTATACCCGACGGAGCCGTGCCACGGGCAATAAGATACGCCACGCGGCCGGTCAGGACCCTGGTCTTGCCGGAACCTGCTCCCGCCACTATCAGCACGGGGCCTTCCGTGCATTCCACGCCAGCTCTCTGCTGCTCATTCAACCCTTCGAGTATTACTCTCACATTATTGTCCATAGCAGAGGCGAAAATACGAATTTTTTGGCTAACTTCGCCGCGGTTTCAGCAAATCATATAACGTTATATAAACATGTCCAAACCAATCGTTTTGAAAAGGGGTCTAGACATTCCCGTAAAGGGGGCCGCTGACCTCGTGATATCCAAGACGATAGTACCTGACGTGGTGGCGGTCTGCCCGTCCGACTACAGGGGTCTGAATCCCAGGCTCCTCGTGAAGGAAGGCGACGCCGTCCGCGCCGGGTCCCCTGTCCTCGCGGATAAGAAAAACCCGGAGATCCTGGTCACTTCGCCCGTAAGCGGCACCGTGGCCGAGTTCGTAAGGGGCGAGAAGCGCCGTCTGCTGGCAGTGAGGATTGCCCTCGATGCAGCTCAGCAGTACGAAGACTTCAGCCACTCCGGAGCCCTCGACGCCGACGGCGTAAGGGACCTGCTCCTTCGCAGCGGACTGTGGACCGCCCTGGTCCAGAGGCCATACGGAATTGTAGCCGATCCCGCAGTCAAGCCCAAGGCCATCTTCGTCTCGGCATTTGACACTGCCCCTCTCGCTCCCGATTTCGAGTTCACTCTGGGAGGCGAGATGAACGCAATCCAGGCAGCAGTCGATGCACTTGCCCTGCTTACCGACGGCAAGGTCCATGTCAGCGTGAACTCCTCCGAGAGCGCATTCTGCAAGCTCAAGGGAGTGGTGCTTCACTCTTTAGAGGGCCCTCATCCCGCCGGCAATGTGGGAGTGCAGATCAGCCACATCTCCCCCATCCGCAAGGGTGAGACCGTGTGGACCGTAAGCCCCGCCGCACTCGCCTGCATCGGCCGCCTTCTGATGAAGGGCCGCGTCGATCTGCGTCGCAAAGTGGCGGTCACCGGCTCCATGGCTATCGAGACCTGCTACGTGCAGACGCTTCCCGGCATGCCCATGAGCTGCCTGAGGCCCTTCGTTGGCACCAATGAGGACAGCGTCCGCATCGTCAGCGGCAACATCCTCTCCGGCAAGAACGCCGGTATCGAAGGATACCTCGGAGCCTGGGACACCCAGGTCACCATACTCAAGGAAGGCACCGAGCCCGAGCTCCTCGGCTGGATAAGGCCCCTGCGTTTCAGGCAGTTCTCCGCCGACCGCAGCTACTTCAGCTGGCTTACCCCCTGGAAGCGCTACGACCTTGACACCAACCTCCACGGCGGTCCCCGCGCATTCGTCATGTCAGACGCATATTACCGCAGGGTCCTCCCGATGGACATCTATCCCCTGTATCTCGTGAAGGCCTGCCTCGCCGGCGACATCGACAAAATGGAGAGCCACGGCATCTACGAAGTCCTTCCCGAAGACCTTGCACTCTGCGAGTTCGTCGATCCGAGCAAGAACCCCATCCAGGCCATTGTCTCGGACGGTATCGATCTGATGATGAAAGAAATGGCATAGGAGTATGAACAAGATTTTTGAAAAAGGCGGCAAATTATACTGGCTGCACAGCACGGTTGACGCTTTCGAGACCTTCCTCCATGTGCCGGGTACCGTCACCCGCAAGGGCGGACACCTCCGTGACTGCATCGATCTCAAGCGCATAATGATACTCATGGTGATAGCCGCCGCGCCCGCTGCCCTCTTCGGCATGTGGAACGTCGGCCTTCAGCATGCGCTTGCGACGGGAGCCGATACTTCCTTCTGGCCCACCGTCCTCCCCTTCTTCTGGTACGGATTCCTCAAAGTGCTCCCTCTTTATGTGGTTGCATATGCAGTGGGTCTTGGCATTGAGTTCGCTTTCGCCCAGATACGCCACGAGGAAGTCAACGAGGGCTACCTCGTCACCGGATTCCTCATCCCTCTGATTGTACCCGTCAACATCCCTCTGTGGATGCTCGCGGTCGCCGTCGCATTCTCCGTGCTCTTCTGCAAGGAAGTCTTCGGAGGCACCGGCATGAATATATGGAACCCCGCCCTGGTGGCACGCGCCTTCCTGTTCTTCTCCTATCCCAAGGAGATGTCCGGCTCTGACTGCTGGATATCGCTTGGCAGCGAGGAGGCTCTCGTGGACGGCTTCACCGGAGCGACTCCCCTCGCCCTGGAAGGCAGCGCCCAGTACGGCACCGGCTTCTGGGATCTGTTCATAGGCACAGTCCCCGGCTCCGTCGGTGAGACTTCGGTAATCGCCATCCTGCTGGGCGCCGCCATCATCCTCTGGACCGGCATCGCCAGCTGGAAGGTCATGGTCTCCTCCGTCGCGGGCGCCCTGCTCGTCGGCTGGATCGGCCAGACCGCCGGATTCACCGAAGTGCCCTTCTACACTCAGCTGCTTCTCGGCGGCTTCGCATTCGGTACCGTATTCATGGCAACCGACCCTGTGACTTCCGCACAGACCGAGACCGGCAAGTGGATCTACGGCTTCCTCATCGGAGCCCTCTGCGTCACGGTGCGCCTGTTCAACCCCGGCTATGCCGAGGGCATGATGCTCGCTATCCTGTTCGGCAACACCATGGCACCGCTCATCGACCACTGCGTCGTCAGCGTACACATCAAACGTAAAGAGCGCAAGTCCTATGAATACTAACAGCAACGTATATACCGTCATATACACCACGATAGTGGTAATATTGGTAGCGGCTCTGCTGGCATTCGTCGCCTCCAAGCTCGGTCCGAGCCAGGAGGCCAACGAGAAGGCTGAGACCGTGAGCCAGGTGCTTACCGCCGCACAGTTCGGCGACAAGGAGCACTGGCAGCAGATAGGCAATGCGGCTACTCTCGCATTCTTCGCCGAGAACGTCCTGGACAACGCCCCCGTGGTGTCGGTTGCCGAGCTCAAGGCTCTCAACTATCGCCTCAAGGCAGGTGAGGACGTGGCAATCCCCGTCTACGAGTTCAACAGCGGAGTCCGCGTGATCCCCGTATATGGCGCAGGCCTCTGGGGCCCCGTCTGGGGCTACATCGCAGTTGATATGGCTGACGGCCTCAGGATCGTGGGCGCATACTTCGACCATGAGGGCGAGACTCCCGGCCTCGGCGGCAAGATCAAGGACGATCCCGCATTCCGCGCCGAGTTCGTGGGCGAGAAGATTGACGCTCTCACCGAGGGCAACCCTTTCGACATCGTCAAGGGAGGCAGCCCCGCAGGCGACCTGGAAGACTCCAAGGTTGACGCTATCAGCGGCGCTACCATGACCTCCAAGGGTCTGGAAGCTGCTCTGGACGTCTGGCTCGGAGCTTATGTCAAATCTTTACCTGCAGCAGCAGAAGAAGAGGAGGAACCTAGCGATGAGTAAACTAAAGGAAACCATACTCAACCCCATCCTGAAGGGCAATCCGATTACCGTTCTGGTGCTCGGTATATGCTCCTCGCTGGCGGTTACCGTAGAGCTCAAGGGAGCTCTCGTCATGTCCCTGTCGGTTATTGTAGTTACCGGCATTTCGAGCCTTATCTGCTCGCTTCTGCGCAACACCATCCCCAACCGCGTGCGCATCATCGTGCAGCTCGTGGTGGTGGCCATGATGGTGATCCTCGTGGACCAGGTGCTCAAAGCATTCGAAGCCACCTACGCCATCGACAAGCAGCTTTCCGTCTATATCGGCCTGATCATCACCAACTGTATAGTGATGGGCCGCATCGAGGCTTTCGCCCTCGGCAACAAGCCTATCCCCTCTCTGCTTGACGGGCTCGCCAACGGAGTCGGCTACGGACTGATACTGCTCATCGTGGCCTTTTTCCGCGAGCTTCTCGGCTCCGGCACCCTGTTCGGCATCCCCGTGCTCACACAGTTTGGCTACACCGGCAACGGCCTCGTGATCCTGCCTCCTATGGCGCTCATCATCCTCGGATGCGTCATCTGGGTACACCGCAGCATTGACAAAGACCTTCAGGAGAAATAATAAACGCATATCGAAATGGAAAATCTCAGCTTATTCATAAAGTCAATGTTCGTTGACAATATGATCTTTGCATACTTCCTCGGTATGTGCTCATACCTGGCGGTATCAAAGAACGTCAAGACAGCGAACGGTCTGGGCCTGGCGGTAATCTTCGTGATTGCCTGCACCCTGCCCATCAACTACCTGCTCAACACCTACGTCCTCAAGCCCGGAGCCCTCGCATGGGCCGGTCTGCCGGACGTCAACCTGGGCTTCCTCAGCTACATAATCTTCATAGCGGTCATCGCGGCGTTCACCCAGCTCGTCGAGATGATAGTGGAGAAATATCTCCCCGCCCTGTACAGCTCGCTCGGAATCTACCTGCCTCTGATAGCGGTCAACTGCGCAATTCTCGGCGCCAGCCTCTTCATGCAGCAGAGGGATTTCGTGAGCCTGGGACAGGCAGAAGTCTATGCACTCGGTTCGGGTATAGGCTGGTACATCGCAATCGTGGCACTCGCCGCTATCCGCGAGAAACTCGCCTACTCCAACATCCCCGCCGGCCTCAAGGGCACCGGCATCGCATTCATCACCGTGGGCCTCATGGGTATAGCATTCATGATGTTCATGGGTATTTCACTTTAATAAGGAGGACCGGAAATGTTTAATACAGTTCTTTCAGCAGTAGTGGTAATCACAGTAGTTACCCTGCTCCTCGTGGCCCTGCTTCTTATTGTGAAGAATGCAATCACCCCCAAGGGCACGGTCAAGATTAACATCAACGGCGGCAAGAAGGAGCTCGCCGTCACCCCCGGAAATAACCTGATGGCTACCCTCGCCGGAGAGAAGATATTCCTCCCCTCCGCCTGCGGCGGCAAGGCCAACTGCGGTCAGTGCAAGGTGCAGGTCTTTGAAGGCGGCGGAGAGATACTCCCCACCGAGACCGGCTTCTTCAACCGCAAGCAGATTAAGGACGGCTGGAGGCTCGGATGCCAGGTCAAGGTCAAGGACAACCTCAAGATCGGAGTTGCCGAGAGCGCTCTCAGCGTCAAGAAGCTTGAGTGCGAGGTCATCTCCAACGAGAACGTCGCAACCTTCATCAAGGAATTCACCGTGAAGCTCCCCGAGGGCGAGAATCTCGAGTTCAAGAGCGGCGAATACATCCAGATAGACATTCCCGAGTACGAGGCAGACTTCTCCGACATGGGAGTTGCCGACATCTACAAGGGCGACTGGGACAAGTACGGGATCACGGCCCTGAAGTACGAAAATACAGTGCCTACAGTCCGCGCTTACTCCATGGCTTCCTATCCCGGCGAGAAGGGCATCATCAAGCTCAACGTGCGTATCGCAACCCCTCCGTTCGACCGCACCCAGCCCAAGGGCGTATTCAAGTTCGTCCCCGGAGTGCCTCCCGGAATCGCTTCGACCTATGTATTCTCCCGCAAGAAGGGTGACAAGGTCATGATAAGCGGTCCTTTCGGCGAGTTCCTCCTGCCTGAGAACGACCCTGAGGATATGGAATACATCTTCGTCGGCGGCGGTGCCGGTATGGCACCTCTGCGCTCGCACATCATGCAGTTGTTCCGCACGCTCAAGACCGGTCGCAAGGTACACTTCTTCTATGGCGCACGCGCGCTCGTGGAGGCTTTCTACCTTGACGATTTCGCGGCCATCGAGAAGGAGTTCCCCAACTTCCACTTCACCCTGGCTCTCGACCGTCCGGATCCCGCTGCTGATGAGGCAGGCGTCAAGTACACCGCTGGCTTCGTGCACAACGTGATGTACGAGACCTACCTCAAGGACCACGACGCTCCCGAGGACATCAAGTACTTCATGTGCGGCCCGCCTATGATGGTTTCCGCAGTCAACAACCTGCTGGACTCCCTCGGCGTCGCCCCCGAAAACGTCCTCTACGACAACTTCGGTGGATAGTCGCAACTTCTGACTCTCTTCAGAGTCATTCCGGGCCCCACCCGGAATCACATACAGCGAAGGCGTTGTGGAGCCGGAGCGTAAAATATTTCAGCGAGGCTTTTATCTGCCTCGCTGATGTACCGACGGCGCGCCGGAGTCAGAGATTCCGGGTCGCGCTTCGCTTGCCCGGAATGACTACTATTCAGCTACTAGTCTAAGCACCCTACTGGACCAGTCGGTGCGCTCAGGTTTAGCGGGTTTGTTGGTGAGCGGAATCTCCAACCCGGACTCCATCAGGAAGCGCCCGGTGAAGCACTGCCCCTCGAATGCCAGGGGCTTCAGGTCGATGCGGTTGAGCTCCGTGACCCTGTAGAGGCGGTCCGGATCCAGCCCGGCCATACGGAGGCGCGGCAGGTGCTCGTCGTGCATGTTGCGAATCTTCCACCAGTACACCACGGCCTCGTCAAGGGACTCAGAAGTATACATCATCGAGGCGTACCCCTTGTCGTCATAGGGCGAGACGAGCCTGTGGATGTCGCCGAACTGTACCACGGGACGGATTTCCTTGTACTGAGCGATAGCCTTGCGGCAGAGCTCCTTCTCAGCCTCAGTCATGTTTGCGGGCTGAATCTCCATGCCGAGTCGGCCGGACATAGCCACGTCGATGCGGTATTTCAGCGAAGTGGTGCGATAGACGGTATGGTTGGGCGTGGCGCTGATATGGCAGGCCATGGCAATCGCCGGGAAGAAATATGAAGTGCCCCACTGAAGGTAAATACGCTGCAGGGCGTCAGTGTTGTCCGAGGTCCAGAACTCGTCGAACCACGGCAGTACACCCCAGTTGACGCGTCCGCCTCCTGATGCGCAGTCCTGAATCGTGATGTCGGGATAAGCGGCGCGGACCCTCTCAACGAGCTTGTAGAAGCCCTGCCAGTAGGCTATGTTGGAGTGGGCCGCAAAGATATTGGCGTTGGAGTCCCATTTGATGTAAGCAATGTCGGGATTCTCCTTCATTATGCCGTCAATGATCCCGAACTCGAAGTCCTGCACCTCCGGCTTGGAGAGGTCGAGCACCACCTGGGTGCCGCCGCGGCTGGGGACAATCTCGCGTCCGGGGACTTTGATAATCCAGTCGGGATGCTTCTCGTAGAGTTCGCTGATGGTATTGGTCATCTCGGGCTCAATCCAGATGCCGAACTTGATTCCGCGCTCTGTAGCGGCCTGCACGAGAGGCGCGACGCCGCCGGGCAGCTTGCGCCTGTCCACAGTCCAGTCACCAAGCGACGAGTGGTCGTTGTTGCGGGGATATTTATCGCCGAACCATCCGTCGTCCATCACGAAGAGTTCGCCGCCCATCGAGGCTATGTCATCCATCATCTGCACCATGCCGGCTTCGTTGACATCGAAATAAACGCCCTCCCAGCTGTTGAGCAGTATCCTGCGCTCGGTATCACCGTGACGGAGCATGTACTTGCGTCCCCAGCGGTGGAAATTGCGACTAACCCCGCTGAGTCCGTCAGGGCTGAAGCTGAGGGCCAGATGAGGCGTGGCGAAGGACTCCCCTTTTGCCAGACGCACATTGTCGTGCTCCGGGAGTATGCCCGCGAAGAAATGATGGAAGTCCGTCTCACCGGTCTGGAAGCGGAGCTCGTAATTACCACCCCAACAGAGTGCGGCACCGATTACGCGCCCGGTGTCCTCACGAGGGCGGCCGTCCAGGGATATCATCACCTCAGCATGCGAGAGCTGAGAGTTGCGTGCTCCGTCCAGATTGCGTATCACCTTGATACCGCGGGAGAGAGGCTCGTGGTTGACGCGGGCCTCATTCGCCCAGTTACCATACATTGTAGAAATCCACACATCATCCACTCTGACGGGCAGGTGACCGGAGTCGAAGCGCGTGAGAGTGAGAGGCTTACGGCCCTGATTGACGGTCTCCGTCCAGGTCTCTATCATATCCTCCGCGAAGAATGTCTTATAATACATCTTCAGCGTCATAGGATAGACGGGGTCCTTGCATTCTATGCAGAGCAGCTCGCCTCCATCCCAGGGAGTGACGGTATAGCCCACGGTCTGGAGCACAACGCTCTGGTTGCCGTCATGGTGCACCGCCGCGAATGCCGTCTCAGCAGTCCCCGATATGCCATAACAAGGGTAAGTCACCTGTGAGGGATAGCTCTCCAGCATCCCGGTCTCTTTCTCCGAAAGTATCACTCCATAATAAACGCTACGCACCTCACTCCCCACCGGCACATCAAGTACCATGGTGGTATTGGCAGTATTCAGCGCCACAAGGCTCGCAAGAACGGTAATCAGAGTTAACATCGTAATTATCAAGATTTAGTGGTTATCTTTAAATGTCTGCGGATCTGCCGTATGTCCATCACTTTATAGCAGTACGGCCTCCGTGCCGCAAGGTACAAATTTTTACCGGATTTCTCCTTCATCTCTTCCTACGCCCAATTATCTGGTCGCGTTGCTACACAAAAGAGGCCGAAAACATGTAGTAACCCGACCACCGGCCGCGATGCTACACGAAAACTGTCAAAATCGTGTAGCATCGCGCCTTTCTAAAGATTTTCAGATTTTCAGAATCATACTTTCTTAATAAAAAACAATCTTAATTGATTCATTAAAAAAGAAATATATGTTTTTGAACCTCAATGTTCATGAAATGCTCCATATTTACGGCATGGAATTATATAGAAAGCAATATGAGGAATATCGATGCATGCCTCGCGGCTACTACCACTTCTGCACTGACGGTTGGAAAGATGGAAAGTTGTTCTACACCAGAGAGCACTATTCATTAGGAATGTGTATGATTGGCGCAATAGCGTTATTATATCAAATCAAGATCTATGCGTTTGTCCTTATGCCGAATCATATTCATATCCTCCTGAGCGGCAAAGGAAATGACTGTGTAAACGCTTTTACATATATAAAAAGAAGGCTGTCTCACAGGCTTTACCAAGATGGATTTAAGGCATTACCATCTGATTATGCTTTCAAGCTTATCCCAATATCTGATCTCAGGCAGATGTCTGCAAACTTCCTTTACATCCTGCGAAATCCATATGAAAAGCAATTCTCCTTGCCGACCTCTTATCCTTGGAGCTCCGGATGGTTATGTTTCTCAGGAATGGAGAACATAATTGAAGGGGAATTATGTCGCGACATCAGCGTCGCAAAGAAGAGGCGTCTATTCGGGACTCTTTGCAAAGTCCCAGATGAATGGAAAGTAAATCCTATGCTTGGGCTCCTCCCTTCATGCTTTGTAGACAGGAGTATGCTAAATAAGCTCTTCGATTCTCCCAAACAATTTGAAACAAGGCTCGTTAAGGACTACGAATCATTTGTCCAGATAGCGCGTTCCTTTAATGAAAACGTCGAGTATTCCCGAGAAGAATTATCTAATATTGCTCAGATATTGATTAACGACCGCTTCCCAGGCAAACGGATGGAGCAATTAATAACAGAAGAAAAGGGAGAGATTGCAGTCAAACTGCAGCGCGAATACGATCTGGATTCGACGATAGTCGCTCGTCTTATGCGGCTACCGGAGCACATTATACGTCAATTTAATACAGCAAAAGAGTATAAATCCGTTTGAGAGGCGCGTTGCTACACAAAAGAGGCCGAAAACATGTAGTAACCCGTCCACCGGCCGCATTGCTACACGAAAACCGGCAAAATCGTGTAGCATCGCGCCCTATCAAGTATTTGTGATAAGAAGAGTGGAACAATCAGAGTTCAAAGTGCTGGTAGTCCTTCACGGAGGTCCAGTCGCCGCCCCAGGTGAAACCGCGCTCCGTGAATAGCCTCCAGCAGAGGTCTCCACGCTCAATTTTATAAGGGAAAGAGGCCTCGCGATCCAAATAGGGCTCTCCGGTGGCGGGCTCAACGATGCGTGTTCCGTCACGGAGGGTCTTGGTGTAAGGGTTATATAAGGTATTGATATCGACCGCCAGACCAAGGCCGTGCTTGGAAATTTTGGTCGTGTGCGAAATAAAGCGGAAGTTGAAAGCGGAGGAGTTATTGTCCCTCATTGAGAGTTCGTCGTCTGCCTCATAATAATCTATAAGACGCATTCGCTCAATAGGATAGCCTGCCTCATATAAAGCCCTGAATATATCCAGCAGGTCGTCAGCAATGCGTGTCGCGACTACCATTTCCCCTACAATTGCGTGCCCCTCGGCATCACGATGGAGGACGGTAATATATCTGAGACTGTCAAGCGGTACAGGGCAGTCATCCTTGTATGACTTGCCCTTCATTACAGCGAAAAGCGAATCACTGATCGGACTGACGGTGAAAAAGCCTTCAGCGCCGCGCGTCTCAATCCATGCATCCGGCACAATATCCCCGGGACGGAAACACCGCTCCTGCCCCGCACATGAAATGCAAAGCTGCGCCATCAGCAGAATACTCAGTCTTCTCATGCCAGGCTTTTTGCGGCAGACTGTCCGGCGAGAGCACCGGTACAGAACGCTATTTGAAGATTGTAACCTCCCGTATCTGCATCAAGGTCAAGCACTTCGCCGCAGAGATAGAGGCCAGGGCAGAGGCGGGACTCAAGAGTCTTAGGGAGGACCTCATCCGTATCAACGCCGCCAGCTGTCACTACAGCCCTCTCATATCCCACGTATCCTGCTATCTCGAAGGTCCATTTGACTTCCTTGCGTCCAAGCTCTTCGACACTAACATGTAGAGTCTGCAGTTTGGGGCTGAGTATATCAGTGATTTTGCCGGGGGTGACGGATACGACGAGGCTCACATGCGCCCCGTTTATCATTGCCTTAACCGCCTTGCGGCTTATCTGGAATCCGACGGGGCCCTCTATGCCTCCGTCCGTAAAATAGACTTCGCCGGCCTCAGACTGGGCCACATTGCCGTCAATAATCAGCTCGACTCTTGCATCCTTGAATTCCACTCCGCAGAGCACACGGCCGAGTGCCGTGAGAGGGGTCTCGCGGTCTATGTGGAGGCCCTTGCTTTCGTTGGCCTTATATGCCTTGGGAACAAGCGCAGTAAGAGAAGGGAAAGTCGGCACTATGCTGTGCCCTAGGGCTTTAGCCCATGTATAGCCATCACCTGTGCTGCCTGTCGTCGGATAACTCAGACCGCCTGTCGCGATAATCAGGCTGCGGCACATATGTGTTTCGCCATCTGCCGTTGCAACTGAGAAACGATATTCAGGCGACTTGTCCGAAGGGCACCTTTGGAGCACTTCTGTGACCTCAGCGCCTGTCTGTATTTTAACCCCGGCACCAAGGCAGACGCGCCGCAACATGTCCACGACATCGCTCGCCAGATATGATGCAGGATAAGCCCTGTCACCTCGCTCCACTACGCTGCGCATACCATTCACAGCAAAGAAGCTCACGAGCTGCTCAGGTGGCAGAGTGTAAAATGCAGGTCGAAGGAAACGTGCTCCGGCACGCACATGGGAGCTGAATTCGTTCCAGGATTTGACATTTGTGAAATTGCAGCGGCCCTTGCCGGTAATCATCAGCTTACGGGCTACGCGCGGCATCTTCTCAAGGACGACTACCGAAGCGGGCCTGCCGGCATCACCGAAAGCCCTTGCCGCCTGATATGCAGCCATGAGGCCTGACGCCCCTCCACCTATTATAATAAGGTCGGATTTCATACAAAAAAGGGGAAAGCTACGTACATCGCACCGCTACAACCTCTTACCCTTGCTGCATTCCTGCCCTGGGGGAGTTGGGAGGGAGCTGGTCGTGTACGACTTTCCCCACTGCAAATGTAATACTTTTTTCGTAAAAGCTATTCCCCTTTGAGGACAGGGAAGGCGGGATTTGGGATGTGGGCCTCGGACATGATTGCGCTGAGGTGCTCCACAATATCGGGGTGAGCGGCGCCGAGGTCATTGGTCTCGCCTGGATCATCATCCAGATTATATAGCTCACAGCGGGGAGAATCTGAACGGATATCCAGATGGACTAGCTTCCAGGGGCCTTCGCGTACGGCCTGACGACCGCCTAGCTCCTGAAACTCAAAATACAGATAATCGTGTTGCTGCTGTCCAGGAAGACCTTCGAGAAGCGGCATTAGACTTATGCCATCAAGTCCCTCGGCGGGCGCCACTCCAGTGAGTTCGCGGAGCGTCGGCATCAAGTCCCAGAACGAGCACATGAAGTCGGTCTGCTCCCCGGCGCTGATATGTCCGGGCCAGCTGACTATCATAGGGACGCGAATTCCACCCTCATAAACATCTCTTTTGTAACCGCGCCAGGGACCGCCTGAGCCAAAGAAATCCGGATCTGCGCCGCCCTCGCGATGGGGCCCGTTGTCGCTTGCGAATATAATAATGGTATTGTCCAGCACTCCGGCTTCGCGCAGCTCGCGTACCAAATCTCCAACATAATAGTCCAGGCGCGCTACCATAGCGGCGAACGTCGCCCGGGGCCATTCCTGCGAGCAATAGCCGCCTTTGCGGAAGGCCGGCCCGCTGTCAACTCCGTGGAAAGGAGTCTCAGGATAAACACCGCGATACCTCTGAATCAGACTGTCCTTCGGGACAATCAACTCGGCATGAGGGATAGTCGTCGGATACCAGAGGAAGAAGGGCTTGTCCGAAGAGGCAGCCTCCCTCAGCCACTCGACTGCTTTGGCATGAATGAGTTCCGGCGCATAGGCACCTTCGCCATAAGGCATATCGACATCGAGCTCGACCCTCTCGGAATTGTCCCAGAGGTGGTCGGGATAGTAGCTATGTGCGAGCAGCTGGCAGTTGTAGCCATAGAATCGGTCAACGCCTTGTCTCATAGGGTCGCCAGGAGAGCCAATGAAGCCAAGACCCCATTTACCGAATGCGCCGGTAGTGTAGCCGGCGGCCTTCAGGTCATGGAAAATGGTCTGCGTGCCCTCAGGAAGGGGGTACTGCCCCTCAGGGTCCAGCTCAAGATTGCCTCGTATGGGAGTGTGACCGCTGTGGGTGCCGGTAATCAGGCACGAGCGAGACGGGGCGCTCACCGTGGTGCCGCTGTAGCACTGTGTAAAACGCAGCCCGCGGCTTGCGAGAGTATCAATGTTTGGCGTAGCGAACCGCTTCTGTCCATAGCAACCAAGGTCGCCCCAGCCGAGGTCATCAGCAAGTATAAACACTATGTTGGGCGTCTGTCGCGGCTCGGCATTTCTGGTCGCACATGACGCCAGGAGTGCGGCGCTGCCGGTTAGCAATAACATGCGGTTCATCATTAACAAATTAACGAATTCCTCGCGCAATATGCAAGCAGGATGAGCAAAAAGGCGTATCTTAGCACCATGTTCAGCCTTATGCTCAAGCCGGCAGGGTCGCGGTGCAATCTGCACTGCTCTTACTGCTATTATCTCGATAAGCCAGCCGGGACCAGGATGAATCTCCTTGTGCTCGAAAAGGTCATAAGCGGGTATGCCATGGCCTGCGACGGTGAAGAGCTGAACTTTATCTGGCATGGCGGAGAGCCCCTGCTAATGGGCCTTGACTGGTTCCGGGCGGCGGTTGATCTGGAGCGCAAATACGCGGGAGGGCGGTATATATTCAACTCCATTCAGACCAATGGGACGCTGCTCAACTCAGCGTGGGCAGCATTTATCCGCGAGTGTAACTTCCTCGTTGGATTGTCCCTGGACGGACCGGCCGATATCCATGACCGTTTCCGTCGTGGCTCTGCTTCTTCTTTCGACAAGGTGATGGCGGGCCTTCGGTGCCTGCAGGACGCAGGGGTGCAATTCAATACACTTACCACTGTCAACAGCGCTTCAGAGGGCTGCGCCACAGAGATTTATTCCTTTTTAAAAAAGGCAGGCAGTCGCCATATGCAGTTCCTGCCGGTTGTTAGCGAGGAGAAGGCAGGCCCATGGTGCATTTCAGCTGAAGGTTACGGCCGATTCATGTCGGATATATTTGATGTCTGGGTGAAGGAAGATGTCGGGCGCATCTTCGTACAGCTATTTGATGCGGCGCTCTCTTCGTGGTGCGGACTGAGCCCGGGAGTATGCACGACGTCACGCAGCTGCGCAGGGACCATAATGGTGGATAGCAGTGGAGACCTTTATCCTTGTGATCATCTCGCAACGCCTAAGTGGCGCCTTGGAAATGTGCTGCAGACTCCTATGAATGAATTGATTTCGCAATCGTCCCTGAGGGATTTTGGTGAAATGAAATTCAAAACCCTCCCTGTGCAATGCCGCGACTGTGAATGGAAACCTGCCTGCTTCGGCGGCTGTCCGGCGCATCGCGACCCCGTGACCGGCATAAACCGTCTCTGTGAGGGCTACCGTCTATTCTTCGAGCATGCAGCCCCTGCCCTCGACCGCATGCAGGCCATCCTCGCCGCAGGGCGTGCTCCTTCGGAGATAATGAATATCGTATAGTTCTCAGACGCGTTGCTACACAGAAAAGGCCCAAAACATGTAGCAACCCGTCAGATGGCCGCATTGCTACACGAATACCGGCTAAATCGTGTAGTAAAGCGTCCGGGGCAAAACTTCGAAGGGATAAAATACAGTGGAGAGAAAGGATTTATGGAGTTGTGGGAAATAATTGTTATTTTTGAAGTCCGGGATGGCGTTTGATATAAAGAGACATGCCCGGCAAAGAAGCCACATAATATGATCAACAGGAGTTTCGAGACCAAATATGAAGAGTATGCCTCGCTGGAGGAGCTCAGCGCTGAAGACCGTGAGCTTGCAAAGGCTGCGATAGACGCGATGAGAGGCTCATACGCGCCTTATTCGGGATTCAATGTAGGCGCTGCCGTGCGGCTCGAATCGGGACACATCGTAAAGGGAGCCAACCAGGAGAATGCCGCATTCCCTTCGGGGCTCTGCGCCGAGAGGACGGCGATGTTCGCGGCCGGGGCCAACTACCCGGACGACAACATCGTGGCGATTGCCTTCTGCGGCGGTCTCAAAGGACGCATGACCACGGCCCCGGCCGCTCCCTGCGGAAGCTGCCGCCAGGTCATGGCCCAGTACCAGACCAAGGCCGGTAAACCTATGAGCGTCATTATGATAGGCGCTACGAGCATATGGAAGTTCGCGCGAGTGGACGACCTGCTCCCGTTCATTTTCGACAACATTTAGCATGAAAAGAATACTGACATCCTTACTCCTGCTCTGTACCCTCAGCGCGGGAGCCCAGACTTTTGACGAGCATTTCAACGGAGGCACTCTCCGCCTCGATTATGTCCTCTGCGGCGATACCCACAGCCAGGCGATATATTTCCACGGAGCCCTTAAAGGCGGCGATTGGGCCGGACGCCGGCAGCGCCTCAGCGAGCCCGCACTCGGAGGCAACGGCCAGATTAGGCTTCTGGACGCATCCAATGGGGAGATCATCTACGCCAACAGTTTCTCGACCCTCTTCCAGGAATGGCAGCAGACCGAAGAAGCGGCACATGTGCAGAAAGCCTTCGAGGCAAGCTTCCTGGTCCCCTGGCCCAAACACCCCGTGGACGTGGAGCTCACGCTTCTCAATACCCACGGCGAGGTCACTTCACGCATTTTCCACAAAATAGACCCCCAGGACATACTCATACGCCCGATGCCGGCACAAGGCGGCGAACTCATCCCGATTCGCAACAGCGGCAGCCTCGACAAGGCGATTGACCTCGTAATAGTCGCCGAAGGCTACACGGCTGGCGAGCGCGACAAGTTCATACATGACGCATCCCGTGCTGACGAGGCTCTCTTCGGACATGAGCCTTTCCGCAGCTATGCAGACCGCTTCAATGTCCGTGCAGTATTTGCCCCCTCGCAGGAGAGCGGAGTCAGCATCCCCGGCAAAGGCGAATGGCGCAACACCCCGACAGGGGCGCATTTCGACACCTTCTACATGGACCGCTACCTCACGACCTCAGCCATGTGGACCCTGTATGATGTCATCGGCACGGTGCCCTTCGAGCATATCCTGCTGCTTTGCAATACTGCCAAATACGGCGGCGGAGGCATCTACAACAGCATACTCATTATGAACAGCGACCACCCGACCTTCGTCCCCGTGCTGGTGCATGAGTTCGGTCATTCGTTCGGAGGGCTGGGCGACGAGTATGCCTACGGCGACAATCCCGAGACCAGCTATCCCGCTGATACTGAGCCCTGGGAGCCCAACCTCACGACACTCGTGGACTTCAGCTCTAAATGGGCGGACCTGGTTCCCGAAGGCACGCCCATCCCCACTCCCCTGGACGAGATGGAGAGCCGCGGTGACGTACGCAAGCTCTGGGGCACTTTCACGGCAGAAGAAAAGGCCGCCCTCAATCTGAAGGTCGGCCTGTATGAAGGAGGAGGGTATCAGACCCGCGGGGTCTACCGTCCTGTGCAGGAATGCCGCATGCGCATCAACGAGTGCGAAGAATTCTGCCCCGTCTGCAGCCGCAGCATAGTGCGGATAATCGAGTACTTTACTTCGGAGTAAGACTACATTTCGTTACCCACCTTGCGGGCCCTGTTGGGCTTGTCAAGGTTGATGCCGTCCACCATGGCAATCTCTACGAGGAGGTTCCATCCGGCGGCGAGGAACACGTAACCCTGGAGGTCTCCTGCCTCGGGGACTACGATGGTCTCGAACGGAGTGGGCTTGGTGTCGATTGCGAGCACGTGGACATTGGCTCCGCCGAATACGGTCTTGTACTTCTCATACTCGCTCTCGATGGGATTGATAACCACCACGAGGTCGCCGTCTTCCATGACCTCTTCGGGTCCGTGCAGGGCGTAGGTTCCCTCGAGGAAGTCGCTCTTGCGGCGGGTAATCTCGTTGGTCTTGAGGGTAAGCTCCTCGGTGACTCCGTCATTGAGTCCGGCGAAGTAGAGGGTCTTGGCCTCATGTGCCCACTTCACTGCATCTGCGGGGATGGGGAGTTCGAGAGCCTTCTTGACCTTGTCGGCCAGATCTCCAAGGCAGGGAGCGATGTCCTTGCCGGCCAGCTTCCAGATTGCGGTCTCGAAGAGGAGGGTCTGCTCGACTACGCTCTTGGTAGCGGCGACTGCCTCTTCCCATCCGCACTTGAGGACATTGGTCTTGATGCAGACATCCTCGAGAGGGGTGCCGGGATTGGCGGTAACTCCGAAGTACTCCTTGTGACCGGCGGCCTTGAGCTGATTTGCGAGCATCAGGGTCTCCTTGGTACGGCCGGAGTTGGAGTCGAGAAGTACGGTATATTTCGAAAGGTCGTATTCACCGGCCTGATGGGAGCCATCGGTGTGGCAGACCGTGGGGATACCCCAGCGGAGAGCCTTGCGGATAGCGTTCTTGGCAGGCATGATGCGGCTTGAGCCTTCGCCGGAGAACATTATGTGACCCGTGCGAAGGGCGGACTCAACGATAAAATCCGCATCTGCAGGGTTGAACTTGCTGATAGTTTGAACGGTCTCCATCATCTCCTGGCAGAGATGGAACTGGGCATACTTGTTGTCGGAAAGATTCATGTCAGTGGTTGTTAAGTCCTGCGAATATAGTAATTTTTCACTATTTTTGCATGGCAAAATAATGATTCATGTCTCAGACATCACCTAAACTCGGGAGATGGTCCCGCTTCTGCGGATGGTTGCTGCGGCGCCTCGGATGGACGGCCGTGGAGCCCATGCCCGAAGAGTCCAAATGCATAATGCTCGGCGTGCCCCACACTTCGATTTGGGATTTCGCCATATCATATCTCTATTACAAATCCCTAGGAGGCTCGGCCCTGTTCATGGTCAAGAAGGGCATGTTCGTCCCTCCCCTCAGCTGGCTGTTAAGGGCTCTGGGCGCCGTACCCGTTGACAGGAAGAACCCCACCCAGCTCATCCACAGCATAGTCAATCAGATGAACACCCGTGAGGTATTCCACCTCGCCCTGGCTCCGGAAGGCACGCGCAAGCCCATCAGGCGCTGGAAGACCGGCTATCACCTGATTGCACGCGCTGCCGGGGTCCCCGTGTATCTGGGTTATTTCGACTGGAAAACCAAGCGCATAGGCCGCGGGCTGAAGGTCGAGCTGACCGACGATGCAGCCGCTGATACCCGCAGGATTCAGGAGATCTACGAGCAGATGCATCTCACGGCGAAGTTCCCGGAGAATTATCTCACTCACTGACAACCCCGCTTCCCAGAAGCTCTGGGGCATCGTAAGGATCAGAAGGATCCCGCAGGGCGTACCAGGCCGCAAACTGGCCGGGAGTGACGCTCCTCTCAGGCTCATCGAAAAGGATATACAGCCCGCCCGGGCGCATTTTGAGGACGGCATCACGCAGCTCCTCGCGGTAGCGCATACGCACCCTTACCCGCAGGTCTTCGCCAGGAGCCAGCGCCCGGGCGGGGTCAATCCAATGGACCTCCTCAGGCCGAATGCGGGCGCAATATGAGTAGAGCCCGGGGTGAGACTCCCCTTCCCCTACATATATCCTATTAGCCTCTGTATCAGTAGATATGACGAACAGCGGATCGGTGTGACCGCCTATTCCGAGGCCCTTGCGCTGACCTATTGTATAGAACTGCGCCCCGTCGTGGGTGCCTGCGACAGCGCCGTGCGGGTTGGGCTTCCAGCGGGTTTTCTTAATGTGCTTCTTGCCGCTGCGATAGACCTCAGTCTCGAACTGCAGGCCGCTGTAGTCCATCGGGGCCGCCAGTTCGGAGAGCTCTTCATCGGTAAAACAGCCCCCTGCGACTATCTCCCGCTTGCGCGCATACTGCGGCGAATCTTCGTAAAACTTCTCGAAAACCTCCACCACGTCTCCGGAGCGGCTCTGGAGCTTCTGCTTGAGGAACACCGGCAAGTCCACCTTGCCCACAAAGCATATGCCCTGCGAATCCTTGCGCTCTGCGCTCGGCAGATCCGCCTCTGCTGCTATGCGGCGCACTTCGCTCTTGAGCATGCCCCCAATCGGGAAAATGGCGTGCCGCAGTTGCTCCTGCGTAAGCTGGCAGAGGAAATAGCTCTGGTCCTTGCCGGGATCAATACCCTCCAGCAGACTCACGGTGCCGTCTGCGTTGTCGCGACGGCGGCAATAATGGCCGGTCGCAACCATGTCCGCGCCCAGCAGGCGGGCCTTCTCCAGGAAGGCGTCGAACTTGATTTCACGGTTGCAGAGCACATCGGGATTGGGTGTGCGTCCGGCGGCGTATTCAGCGAACATGTAGTCCGCCACACGCGCCACGTACTCCTTGCTGAGGTCCACGAAATAGAACGGTATCCCAATCTTGCGGGCGACCATTTCCGCTACGAACTTCTCCTCCTCCCACTCGCAGTCGCCGTGCAGAGTGCCCTCTATATCGTGCCAATTCTGCATGTACATGCCGAACACGTCGTAGCCCTGCTGCTTGAGAAGCAGAGCCGCAACGCTGGAGTCAACACCTCCCGACAGTCCTACGCAGATTTTCATCAGCAAAATACTTTCAGCTCACAAAGATAATATGTAAATGTGTTATCTTTGCAATCTATGGCAGACATAGTACTTGGGATTGAATCTTCGTGCGACGACACTTCGGCGGCCGTCATCCGTGACGGTTACCTGCTGTCCAACGTAATAGCGAGTCAGGACGTGCACCGCGCCTATGGCGGAGTGGTGCCGGAGCTGGCTTCCCGCGCACACGAGCTCAACATAGTGCCGGTAGTAAGCGAAGCCCTTTCGAGGGCCGGCGTGAAAGCCGGGGACCTCACGGCGATTGCATTTACCCGCGGCCCGGGCCTGCTTGGCTCGCTGCTGGTCGGGACTTCTTTTGCCAAGGCAATGGGCCTCGCGCTCGACATCCCTATTGTCGAAGTCAACCACCTCCAGGGGCATCTGCTGGCAAGCTTTATCCGTCAGGAAGGCGTCCCGGTGAGGGAGCCCTCATTCCCCTACCTCTGCCTGCTCGTAAGCGGCGGCAACTCCCAGATAGTGAGGGTAGATTCGCCGCTGGAGTTCACGATACTCGGCCAGACCATCGATGACGCCGTGGGCGAAGCTTTCGACAAATGCGCCAAGATACTCGGGCTCGGCTACCCCGGCGGCCCGGTTATCGACCGTCTTGCCAAGCAGGGCGACCCCGAGAGATTCAGCTTCGCAAAGCCCCGCGTCCCAGGACTCGACTACAGCTTCAGCGGCATCAAGACTTCGCTGCTGTATTTCGTCCGCGACCGCCTGGAGGAGGACCCCGATTTCCTCGAAAAGAACAGGGAAGACATCTGCGCCGGCTTCCAGAAAGCGCTGACAGATATACTTTTGACTAAGCTCATCCGCGCCGCCAGGGAGACCGGCATACGCGAGGTTGCAATAGGCGGCGGCGTATCGGCCAACAGCGGCCTGCGCGAACGCATGCTCGCCGAGGGACAGAAGCGCCGCTGGAATGTCTATCTGCCAGAGCTTAAGTTTACTACTGACAACGCCGCAATGATAGCCATCGCCGGATACCATCACTTCCTCGCAGGCGAGAGGACTTCGCTCGATGTCGCTCCCGTCTCCAGAATGGCGGATTTCTAGACCATGAGAGAGTTCGAGATATGCTGCCCGCTCAGCCGGGAGCCCCGTCTCAAGGAGATTGAGGCGCGTGCCGGCGGCGAACGCTGGGTACTGCGCAAGCGCTCCATCGACGCCCGCGGCAAGGAGCCCCTGTGGCGCTATCGCTACGAGGCATACGGGCCCGGCGAGGAGATCGAGGAATACTCGGCTCCTGAGTATCAGGATGTGCACGGCGCAGAACCTGTAATTGTAGTCGGCAGCGGCCCCGCGGGGATGTTCGCCGCCCTCAAACTCCTCACTCTCGGGCGCAGACCGATAATCCTCGAGCGCGGCAAGGACGTGCACGCCCGCAAGTTCGACATGGCGGCTCTCTCGCGCGAAGGCATAGTCAATCCCGACTCCAACTACTGCTACGGCGAAGGCGGTGCCGGCGCGTTCTCTGACGGCAAGCTCTACACCCGCTCCTCCAAGAGGGGCGATGTACGCGAGGTCCTGCATCAGCTGGTGGCGTTTGGCGCTTCGAAGGACATCCTTATCGACGCGCACCCGCATATCGGCTCGGACAAGCTGCCGGTGATTGTGGAGAATATTCGCAAATGCATCACCGAGCACGGAGGAGAGTATCATTTCGGGGCACGCGTAGTGGCGGTGACCCGAGGGGATGACGGCGTCTTCGAGGTGCGGACGGCTGGCGGAGAGATATATTCGGCTCGCAAAGTCATACTCGCTACCGGCCATTCGGCACGCGACATCTACGAGATGCTCTCCGACGGAGGCGGTGCTCTGGAAGCCAAGGGATTCGCCCTCGGAGTGCGCGTGGAGCATCCTCAGGAGAAGATTAACTGGTGCCAGTATTCCGGCAAATGGAAGCCCGGAGTGCCGGCCGCCGAATACAGTTTCGTGGAGCAGGTGGACGGGCGCGGAGTGTTCTCATTCTGCATGTGCCCGGGCGGCATCCTGGTCCCCTCTTCCACAGAGCCTGACACCGTGGTGCTCAACGGCATGTCCAACTCGGGCCGCAGCGGCAAGTTCGCCAATGCCGGCGTCGTGGTCCAGATCGAGCCGGAGGACGTCCCGGGCGATGGGCCCTTCAAACTGCTTGATTTCCAGCACGGTGTCGAAGCGGCGATGTACCGCTGGTGCGCAGATAACGGAGCTCCGAACCCGATGACTGCCCCCGCCCAGAGGATGGAGGATTTCTGCCTCGGCAAACTCAGCAAGACCATGCCCGAGACCACCTACAAGCCCGGAGTTCTGTCGGCTCCGCTGCACGAGATACTCCCCTCTATAGTGGCTGAGCGGCTGCGCAAGGTCTTCCCTCGCGTCAAGATGCGCAACTACTACACCAACGCCGCGCTCCTGCTCGGCGTCGAATCCCGCACCTCCTCCCCCGTGCGCATCCCCCGCGACCCCGAGACCCTGGAGTATGTCTCAATCCCCGGCCTCTACCCCTGTGGCGAAGGAGCAGGCTACTCCGGCGGCATAGTCTCGAGCGCCATCGACGGCATCCGCTGCGCCCAGGCCGCTGCTCTGTAGTATGAACGAAGGACTGGTCAAATACATCGAGTCGAGGATTATTCCGAGGTATGCGGCCTTTGACAAGGCGCACAGGGAAGACCATGCGCGGGCGGTGCTTGAGAGGGCGCTGGCGATGGGCAGGAACTATGATATAGACGTGGATATGCTCTATACCGCGGCGGCCTGCCATGACCTGGGGCTTGCCGTGGACCGCAAGACGCACCATCTGGAGAGCGGCCGGATTATCCGCGAGGACGAGCGGCTGCGCGAATGGTTCTCACCCGAGCAGATTGAGACCATAGCCCAGGCGGCAGAGGACCACCGTGCTTCGGCTACGGAGCCACCCCGCAGCATCTACGGATGCCTGGTCGCGGAGGCTGACAGGATGATCGTGCCGGAAACCATAATCCGCCGCACCGTGCAATTCGGCTTCTCACACTACCCTGAACTCGACAAGGAAGGCCACTGGGAGCGCACCGTCGAGCACCTTCACGAGAAATACGCCGAGGGTGGCTACCTCCACCTGCTGATCCCCGGCTCACCCAACGAGGAGCCCCTTGAGCGCCTCCGCTCCATCATCCACGACACAGCCCTGCTGCGGAAGATCTTTGAAGAGGTATTCGAAGAAGAGAACAAAGCCTCGCCATAACCCAGGCGAAACAAT
>CAMZEI010000014.1 GCA_947305815.1 uncultured Bacteroidales bacterium
TCCAGCCCGCCAAATATGAGGTCCGCATCCGCTATGACTCCCAACTCCGCACCGCCCTTGGTTCACCACTCATATGATGTCCCAACCCAACGCGCCGGAGGTTGCCTCCCGGGCCGAGCGAAAAATGCTCGGCCCGGAAAGCAAGCCACCGGCTCCACAACGCTCTCGCACACCCATAGTCATTCCGGACGGAGCCCGAAGGGCGTAGATCCGGAATCTCCGAGAATACAATGATTATAAGGTATATATATGAAAGCTATTTTTATTTGCTGCAACCGAGCTTACAACGAGGAGATTACCGACCTGCTGGTGTCTTTCGGCCAGAGGGGTTACTCCGCCTGGCAGGAGACTCAGGGACGGGGCTCCGTGGACGGTGAGCCGCACCTTGGCAACCACGCCTGGCCCGTGCTCAACAACTCCGTCATCACGATGGTCTCCGACGAACTTGCTCCCCGCATCATGGATGCGCTCCGAGCCAAGGACGCCGAATCCCCGGATCTCGGCCTCCGCGCCTGGACCTGGTCGGTCGAAGACTCACTTTAGCGGTCCGGTAAGCAAAACACCCCCTTTTCGCTCACGGGAAGGTTTTTTCTCACGTCTGGTGAGCAAAACAGGCTGATTTTGCTCACTGTATGAAGGCAAAGGAATTATGAAATTAGTTTTTGCGACTTTCAACAGAGGTAAGGCGGTCGAGGCCGGTGAGATTCTCGGCCCGGGCTACGAGCTGCTGCTCCCGCCGGACCTCGGAATCACCGACGAGGTCGAGGAGACCGGCTCCACGCTCCAGGAAAACTCTCTCCTCAAAGCCCGCTCGGTTTGGACCGCCCTGTCCCTTACGGACGGCGGAGTCTTGCAGACGCGCGGCCAGGATTTATTTTCCGGGCAAGCAAAGCGCGACCCGGAATCTCAATATGCGTGGCGTTGGTTGGGGGTGTTTGCGGATGATACCGGTCTGGAGGTGGATGCCCTTGGGGGAGCGCCGGGGGTACATACGGCAAGGTATGCCGGTCCGGCGTGCAATTTCGACGACAATATCGCCAAGCTCCTGCGTGAGCTGGAGGCCGTAGGGGCTATCGAACCGTCGCAGCGTACCGCCCGCTTTCGCTGCGTAGTGACGCTCATCGTGGACGGGGAGCCTCACTTCTTCCCTGGTGAAATGCCCGGCCGCATCGCCCTGCAGCGCTCCGGCGCACGCGGTTTCGGCTACGACCCCGTGTTTATCCCTGACGCATGCCCTGACCGCACTCTGGCAGAGATGGATCTTTCCGCTAAAGATGCCATCTCACACCGTGGCGCCGCCCTTCGCGCCATGGCCGCCTGGTTAAAGGAAGTATGACAACGGCAGCACAGCTCATAGTATTATCAACCACCAAGATCAGCGGTAATTCCGTGGTGGTCCAGACTCTCAGCCGGGAGTTCGGGCGCCGCGGTTTCCTTGCCACCGTGTCCAGAACTACGCCGGCGGCACTGTTCCTTCCGCTCAATGTGCTGGATGCCGAGGTAACAGAGAACCCGAAATCAGACCTTTGGCGTATGCGGGGCATTTCTTGCCGATATCCCCTTGCGAGCATACGCACCAGCCCGTACAAATCCGCCATATCCCTATTTATGACAGAGGTGCTGCTCCGTACCGTGACCGAAGGAGCCTGGGACGAGAGCCTTTGGGAGTGGTGCGAGCGCAGTATCCTTACTCTGGATGCCCTTGAGAACGACTACAGCAACTTCCATCTGCGTTTTTTGCTTGAACTTTGCGGGGCTCTGGGCTTCGCTCCGACTACGATGGATCTGGCTCCATTTGCCGGGGACCTGTATGATTCGCTCCGCTCCCTGCTATCGCTGTCCTTTGAGGAATCCATGCTTCTGCCCCTCAGCGGCACAGCCCGCAGCGCCATCGCGGACATCCTTATCCGCTACATTTCCTATCACACCGAGACCGCATTGGAAATCCGTTCCCTCCCGGTCCTACATGATATCCTGACAGCATAAACCCCTTGAACAATCCTCGATAATTGCTATCTTGAGACGGATTTCAATTTTTCACTGAGACAAATGAAAAAACATCTTTTATTCTGCCTTTCCATGGCCCTGCTGATAGCGTCTTGTGCCCAGCCCGACAACGATATAGAGAAACGCATAGACAACTATCTTTCACAGATGACCCTTGAGGAGAAGGTTGGGATACTGCATGCCCAATCCAAGTTCTCTTCGGCAGGAGTCCCGAGACTGGGGATTCCGGAGCTATGGACTGATGACGGCCCTCATGGCGTAAGGCCCGAAACCCTTTGGGATGCATTTGCCTCTGCCCAGTGGACCAACGATTCCGTGACCGCCTATCCTTCACTGACATGCCTTGCAGCCAGCTGGGACCGCGATCTTGCGGCCCTTTACGGCAAGTCCGTGGGAGAGGAGGCACTGTACCGCGGGAAAGACGTGCTACTCGGCCCCGGAGTCAACATAATGCGCACTCCACTTGGTGGACGCGGTTTCGAGTACATGGGCGAGGATCCTTTCCTGGCGGCTGAGATGTGCGTCCCTTACATTCAGGGCATACAGAGCAATGGCGTTGCGGCTTGCGTTAAGCATTTCTGCCTCAACAACCACGAAGTCAACCGTCATACAGTCAATGTCAATGTGAGCGACCGCGCTCTGCACGAGATATACCTGCCGGCGTTCAAAGCTGCAGTCCAGAAGGGTGGCGTGTGGTCCGTAATGGGTGCATACAACCTTTATGAGGATGTGCACTGCTGCCACAACGACGCCCTGCTCAACGGTATCCTCAAGCACGACTGGGGCTTCGACGGCGTACTTGTGAGCGACTGGGGTGGTGCCCATGACGGCGAGCAGGCGGCCCGCGGAGGCCTTGACCTGGAATTCGGCACGCATACCAATGGCTTGGATGCCGGCAAAAAGGACGCATACGAAGATTTCTATCTGGCAAATCCCTATCTGGAGGGACTTCGTGCCGGGATATACGACGAGGAAACGCTTAACGACAAGTGCCGCAGGGTGCTTCGCCTGATGATGCGTACGTCGATGAGCGGAGACCGCGGTTTCGGCTCCATGAACAGTCCCGAACACTGGGCCGATGCAAGGAGAATAGGCTCCGGAGGCATAGTCCTTCTCAGGAATGAAGGCGGTGTCCTGCCTCTCAAGGGAACCCCTGCCAAGGTGGTCGTCCTCGGGGAGAATGCCATTAAACCCATGGCCGTGGGGGGAAGTTCATCTTCGCTTAAGGCGCAGCACGAGACCAGTATTCTGGATGGGTTGAAGGCTGCTCTGCCCGGCACGGAAGTGGTGTATGAGAGGGCATACCAGGGTGAGCCTTTCATAACCGGTTACAATTACAGCCTTTACGATATCTCCGATCCGCGCAGCTCCGAGAAGCTGCTCTCCGATGCCATCGCCGCACTGGACGGTGCCGACTATGTTATCTTTGTCGGCGGTCTCAATAAGGGTAAGACCCGCGACTGTGAGGGCAAGGACAGGCTGGATTACGGTCTGCCTTACGGACAGGATGAGATTGTGGAGAAGATTGCCGCGGTACGTCCGGATATGATATTCGTAAACGTATCCGGATCTCCCGTTGCAATGCCATGGATAAACAATGTTGCCGGCATAGTCCAGGCCTGGTATCTTGGCAGCGAGACTGGTAACGCGATGGCCGATGTCCTCACCGGCCGTGTGAATCCCTCAGGCAAGCTTCCGTTTACCTTCCCCAAGGCCCTTGAAGACTGCCCGGTCACCACGCCGGAGCAGTATCCCGGCATACTGGGCGAAGACGAGATATGGCAGTCATATTATACCGAAGGCATATATGTCGGTTACCGCTGGTATGAGTCCCGCGGAATTGAGCCGTTGTTTGCTTTCGGCCACGGCCTGAGCTATACTACCTTTGAATACGGTAAGGCAAAGGCATCTTCTCGAGTGATGAAAGATAAACTGCAGATAAGCGTTCCTGTCACCAATACCGGCGATGTTGCCGGAGCAGAGGTAGTCCAGCTGTATATCGCTGATAAAGAGGCTTCCGTGGACCGTCCGGTCAAGGAGCTTAAGGGTTTTGAGAAGATATGGCTCGAACCGGGACAAACCGGGACGGTCAAATTTACGATTGACCGGGAGGCCATCTCTTTCTATGATGAGGAAGCTCACGACTGGAAGGCCGAAAAAGGCGTCTTTGAGGCCCTGGTAGGAGCCGCTTCGGATGACATAAGGACAAGTGTAGAGTTCAATTATTGATTCAGCAAATATTATCCACAACATGAAAAAGATTCTTCTTATCGCAGCATGCCTTTTTGCAGCATGCGCCGTTTTCGCCAAAGATGAGGAAAGGACCTGGACCGAGGCTTCGTCACTGACGCTTATCGGCAAGATGTTCCCTGACACCCCGAATCCCTATCACCGTATCGATACCGTTAAGTACAAGGGCTTTACATCGACAGAGAACAAGCAGGTGCGCATGTCTTCCGGACTGGCAGTTTGCTTCGTCACAGACTCGCCCGAAATATTTGTCAAGACTGATTACGCCAATCCCTCCAACAGCACTAACATCACGGGTACTTCATCCCGCGGATATGACCTGTATATCAAGAAGGACGGCAAGTGGCTGTGGGCCGGAAGCGGCGCCCCCTCATGGGACAATCTCGGCAAGGAAGTGCGCATCGTGCGCCACATGGACGGCTCCGAGCACGAGTGCCTGATGTACCTTCCTACATTCAGCGAGGAGAATTCCATCCAGATAGGCATCAAAGCAGGCTGCAGCATACGTCCCGCCGAAGCCCCGTTCCGTCACAAGGTGGGCCTGTTCGGCTCTTCGTACATGCACGGCGCTTCCACTTCGCGAGCCGGTATGGCAGTGCCCGCACAGCTTACGCGCATGACCGGTATCCAGATTCTGAGCATAGCCTGCAGCGGTAACAGCAAGCTCCAGTCCTATTATGCCGAAGCCCTTCGTGACGCCGATGTAGATGCTTACATATTTGACAGCTTCTCCAACCCCGGTGCCAAGATGATTGACGAGCGCCTGTTCCCCTACATCGAGATCATCCGCGAGAAGAAGCCCAACACTCCCATTATTTTTATCGGTACGATTTGGCGTGAGCGCAACAATTTCGACCTTGAGTCCTATAAGTCCGAGACACACAAGATCCATGTGGCGGACAGCCTCATGAAGATAGCATGCAAGCGTTACAACGATGTGTATTATGTGCCCTCCGACGCTTCCACTCCTGAGCACAATCATCAGGTGGACGGCATACATCCGGACGACTACAGCTACGAGCTCTGGGCCAAGTCGATTGCGGGGCCCATACAGAAGATTCTCCGCAAGTACGGGATAAAATAAGCTACATTAGCAGCATTGCAGCGCCGGCGAGTATCATCAGCATCTCGCCGGCTTTTTCGCGTATTCTACTCTCCTTGAACAGGATGGCACCAATGATAAAGGTGACCGCGATGGAGCAGCGCCTGAGCATGGAGATGATTGAAATCATTGCTCCTTCTTGCTGCAGCGCATGGAAATAGAGAAAGTCCGAGACCGTAATAAGGGCGGCTATCAGCACCAGGGTCCAGTCCCAGCGGAATCTCTCTGATTCCTGGGAATCGTGGGCGCGCCCCCACAGCCATTTGACCAGCAGGCAGAGCGCCATTACCACCGAGATGTAAAGGTTGCTCCAGCACTGCACGAACACGGCGTCCAACCCCATTAGGATGTGCTTGTCATAAAGGGCACTGGCGGCTCCGGTGAGCACGGAAATTACCATATATAATATACCGCGGTCATTGCGAACATCTATCCCCTCCTTGCGGCTGGAGCGCGCAAGCAGCATCAGGGCTGCAAGGATCAGCAGCACTCCCGCCCACTGCCAGGGTCCCAGCCTCTCCCCGAAGAGTATCATGGAGAACACTATGATGACCATGGGTCGTGCTCCCTTGATGGTGCTTACGGTGGTTATGGGCAGGTACTTGAGTCCCAGCATGCCGGTAATCCAGGAGGAGGATACCAGGGCGGCCTTCAGCACCAGGCGAAGGTGGTCTTCCGGCGCTCCGGAGGTAAAAAACGGGGCCATAATCAGGGTAGAAAGCACGGTCGCTCCCAGCAGCACCCAGAGGGGGCTGTTGTGTCCCAGCGCCTTCTTCTTGGCGACGTCATAGACGCCCAGCAGAAGCGCGGATCCTATGGCCATCCATGTCCACATACCGGGAGGCAAAGATAGAAAGAAAAGTATTATCTTTGTTTTCCTATGGCTAAAGGCAGCATAGAGATACGCGGCGCACGGGCGCATAACCTCAAGGGAGTCAATGTCGATATCCCTCGAGGGAAGCTTGTTGTGATAGCCGGAGTGTCCGGAAGCGGCAAGTCCACTTTGGCGTTCGACACCATTTATGCCGAGGGTCAGAGGCGCTATATGAACACCCTCTCGCCCTATGCCAAGCATTTCATGGGCATACTCGATAAGCCCGAGGTGGAGAGCATCGACGGCCTGAGTCCTATCATCGCGATTGAGCAGAAGACCACCGGCAACAACCCGCGCTCGACCGTCGGGACTGTGACTGAGGTGTCGGATTTCCTGCGACTACTGTATGCCAAAGCTTCGACTGCCTATTCGCCCGTAACCGGCAAGGAGATGGTCCGCTACACGGACACTCAGATTACAGACCTGATAATCAGTGGCTTCGAGGGGCGTAAATGCATACTGCTCTCGCCTCTGGTGCGCGGGCGCAAGGGCCATTACCGCGAGCTGTTCGAGCAGATGCGCCGCAAGGGTTACACGGAGATACGCGTGGACGGGGTCATCGAGGATCTGGGTACTATGGAGCAGGTGGATCGTTACAAACCCCACTTCATAGAGCTCGTGGTGGACAAGCTCCGCCCTGCGGAGGCTGACCGCAGCCGAATCCACGAATCGGTATCAGGTGCACTCGGCATAGGCAAGGGCTCGATAGCCCTGCTGGATATGGAGACGGGTGAGCTGCACCATTATTCCAAGCATCTGGTGGACCCCGAATCCGGAGTGTCCCTCCAGGACCCCGCGCCTCACAGTTTCTCCTTCAACTCTCCTGAAGGCTGCTGCCCCCATTGCAAGGGCCTTGGTACCATAGTCAATGTGGACATGGCCTCGATAGTGCCCGACCGCTCGCTATCCATTGCGGAAGGAGGCATTAAGCCCCTCGGCCGCATACGGGAGAACCGCAAGTCCGAGGTCGTGCGTGCCATTGCCCGCAGAATGGGCTTCTCCATCTACGATCCTATTGAAGCCATACCTGACGAGGCGCTTACCTTGCTGGTCTTCGGCTCAGAGGATCTGTTCCGTGTGGGAGATGACCGCATGTCGGAGATGGTCAGCTGGCCTGGCCTCGTGGATGACATCGAAGACAAGATAGTCTGCCCCGTCTGCGGCGGCACACGCCTTCGCAAGGAGACGGAGTGCTTCAGGATTGACGGCAGGACCATCTCGGAAGTAAGCCGTATGGAGCTGTCGGAGCTCTACGGATGGATAGGGAGCCTCGACGGCAAACTGTCCGGGCGCGGCAAGGCCATAGCCCGGGACATACTCAAGGAGCTGTCTGACCGGGTGCGGTTCCTGCTGGATGTGGGTCTGGAGTACCTCACTCTGGACCGCGCTACAGCGTCCCTGTCGGGCGGCGAGAGCCAGCGCATACGCCTTGCAACCCAGATAGGCTCACATCTGGTCGGTGTAATCTACATCCTCGACGAGCCTTCCATTGGCCTGCATCAGAGGGACAACCGAAAGCTCATAGCCTCACTCAAGGCCCTGCGTGACGAGGGCAATACGGTGATAGTGGTGGAGCACGATGCCGAGACTATGGCATCCGCCGACTGGGTAGTCGAGGTTGGCCCGGGCCCGGGCGAGCACGGTGGCGAGGTAGTTTATTCGGGACCGTTCCGCGGAGTGCCGGACTGCATTAAGTTCCCTGCCGTACGCCGCAGGCCCGACGCCGGATATCTCACAATCCGCGGCGCCAGCGGCAACAACCTAAAGGGCATCGATGTCCGCTTCCCCCTCGGCTGCCTCGTGGGTATAGCCGGAGTATCCGGAAGCGGCAAATCTACCCTTGTCAACGATACCCTGATGCCAGCCCTTAAGCAGAAGCTGACGGTCTTCAAGGGTGCAGCGCTCCCGTATAATAGCATAGAAGGGATAGAGAATATCGACAAGGTCATTGAGATAGATCAGAGCCCCATAGGGCGTTCTCCGCGTAGCAACCCTGCGACATTCACAGGCGTATTTGACGATATACGCAAGCTCTTCGCCGAGACTCCCGACGCAAAAGTGCGCGGCTTCGGGGCAGGTCGCTTCTCCTTCAATGTCCAGGGCGGTCGCTGCGAGGAGTGCAAGGGCGCCGGGGTCAAAGTTATAGAAATGAATTTTCTGCCCTCGGTCAGTGTAGTGTGCGATGCCTGCCGTGGTCGCCGTTATGGCGAGGACACACTCGCAGTGCGCTATCGCGGCAAGACCATATGCGATGTCCTCGAGATGCCGATTTCGGAGGCTTATGAGTTCTTCGGGGCCCATCCCAAGATAGCCCCTGCGCTGAAAGCCCTCGTCGATGTGGGTCTCGGTTATGTGCATCTGGGGCAGTCGGCGGTAACTCTCTCCGGCGGTGAGAGCCAGAGGATGAAGCTTGCAGCGGAGCTTGCCCGCAAGGCTACAGGCCGCACTCTCTACATGCTGGACGAGCCCACGACGGGTCTGCACGCCGAGGACATCAAGGTCCTGCTCGGAGTTCTCCAGACCCTTGTGGATCAGGGCAATACAGTCATTATAGTTGAGCATAACCTCGATGTCCTGGGGAGCGTCGATTACCTCTTCGACATGGGCCCCAAGGGAGGTCGCGAGGGTGGATATATAATTGCCGAGGGCACCCCTGAGGAGCTCGCGGCGAACCCGGATTCGATAACGGGACAATACCTTAAAGAAATACTATGACCAAGATAGAGACAGCCCGTGGCGAATACGCCGACTGGTGCCGTGCCATAGGCATTGACAGCATTGAGAAAGTCAACGAGACCCTGCTTGCCGGCAAGGGAGCAGAGCTAATCAATCTCTGCGAAGCCCGCCAGGAGCGCAAGTATGCCGAAGCTGCCAACCAGATCTACTGGCGCCGCGCGAGCTCGCGCATTGTGATGATGTCAGGGCCTTCGTCGAGCGGCAAGACCAGCTCTTCGCTGCGCATCGCCCAGCAGTGCCGCGTGCTCGGCCTCACTCCGAGAGTTATCGAGCTGGACAATTATTTCGTGAACCGCGAGCTTACTCCCCGCGACGAGAACGGTGAATATGACTTCGAGGCCATCGAAGCCATGGATATAAAGCTCCTGGGGGAGAACCTCAATGATCTGCTTGCCGGCCGCGAGGTGGAGATTCCGCGCTTCAATTTCAAGACCGGGTGCCGCGAGCCTCAGGGTGTACCCATGATACTCGGCTCTAACGAAATACTCTTCATGGAAGGTATCCACGCCCTCAATCCGGCCCTCACTCCGACCGTGGACCAGGACCGTATATTCAGGGTGTATATTTCGGCCCTTTCGGCTCTCTCCGGGGGAGAGAAATCCCACGGCTCCACGACCGACAAGAGGCTTCTTCGAAGGATAGTGAGGGACAACCGTACCCGTGGGATTTCGCCCGAGGAGAACATACTCCGCTGGCCCAGCGTCCGTGCCGGAGAGGTGCGCAATATTTTCCCTTACGAGGAGCTCGCCGACGTGGTGTTCAACTCCTCGACCCTCTATGACATCCCTCTGCTGAAATACTACGCAGAGCCGCTCCTGTGCGGCATTTCGGAGGCTTCCCCCGCGTACGAGAAAGCCGCATCCCTCCTCTCGTTCCTCTCCATGGTAATAGCCCTGAAGCCGAGCGAGATAGCCGTAATCCCTCCCACTTCCATCATGAGGGAGTTCATAGGCGGACAGGTGTTATAGGTCGAGTTCTTCGCGCTCGTTGAAGGGTTCGAGCATGGGGTTCTCCCTGCGCTCGCTGCCAATGTCGCTTGGACGGCCATGCCCCGGATAGATTACTGTGTCGGGGTCGAGCCAGATGAGCTTTTCCATTATCGAGCGTATCAGCGAATCGTAGTCGCCGCCTTCGAGGTCGGTGCGGCCTATCGTACCTGCAAAGAGGGTGTCTCCGGTAAATACCAGCTTCTCCTCGGGGACATGGTAGCAGACGCAGCCGGGGGTGTGCCCCGGGGTCGCGATGACTTCGAAGTGAATCCCGGCTATATCCAGGGCATCCCCGTCATGCAGATCCAGGGTGGGGAAGGGCTCGAAATGCCCGTGCCACAGCATGGTGAAAAGGTTCCCGGTGCCTTCGAGCAGGGGCCTGTCCTCCGCAGCCAGATATACCGGCAGGCCCGGCCACTTCTCGAGAAGTGCCGGCACTCCGGCTACATGGTCGTAATGCGTATGGGTGAGCAGTACAGCCTCAGGAGTAAGCCCTTCGCGGGCAAGATAGAGGCACAGGGCATCGGTCTCGGCCGGGCGGAAAGCTCCCGGATCTATTATGACGGCGCCCTTTCCCTTGCTGAGGATGTAGCAGTTAACTTCGAGCGGATTGAGGCGGAAATGTCCCAGTTTCATTGAAAGTAGGTTTTGGCGAATCAAAAATACAAAACAATTGTTAAATTTGTATGCTATGCATATAGGAGTGGCAGGCAATATTGGCAGCGGCAAGACGACCCTCACGCGCATGCTGTCGGAGCACTACGGCTGGATTCCCCAGTACGAGTCGGTTACTTACAACCCCTATCTGGAAGATTATTACAAGGATATCCCCCGCTGGTCATACAATCTGGAGACTTATTTCCTCGCTCAGCGCTTCCGTGACCTGCTGGAAATCAGCAAGTCGGATGAAGTCATAATCCAGGACAGGACCCTGCTTGAGGGTGTGCACATATTCGTCGCCAACAACCGTGACCTGGGTAACCTCAGCGACCGCGACTACGATACCTACATGCAGCTGTTCGAGCTTATGATGTCGATGGTGCGCCCGCCGGATCTGCTGATATACCTCAAATGCTCGGTGCCCCATCTGGTCTCGCAGATACAGAAGCGCGGCCGCGACTATGAGCAGGGTATGAGCCTGGAGTACCTCTCGGGACTCAACGACCATTATGACAAGTGGATAAGTGGCTACAAGGGCCGGCTCCTCACAATAGATGCCGATGATTTGGATTTCCAGAACCGCCCCGAGGATTTCTCCCTCATCACGGACAAGATAGACGCCGAACTGTACGGACTTTTCGGATAAAAAAGTAAATTTGTAATTCTAACTATAGCGATATGCACATAGCGATTGCAGGCAACATAGGAAGTGGCAAGACCACCCTCACCAGGATGCTCGCGGAGCACTATGGCTGGACTCCCAAATTCGAGCCGGTTGATTTCAACCCGTATCTGGCCGACTTTTACGAGGACATGTCCCGCTGGTCCTTCAACCTACAGATTTATTTCCTCAACAAGCGCTTCAAGGACGTCGTGGACATTTCCCGCACGCCCGGTGTGGTGATTCAGGACAGGACCATCTACGAGGATGCACGCATATTCGCGCCCAACCTGCACGACATGGGACTGATGTCCACCCGCGACTTCGAGAACTACTGCGACCTCTTCGAGCTGATGATGTCGCTGGTAGCTCCTCCCGATTTGTTGATATATCTCCGCTCAGGCATACCCAACCTCATATCCCAGATCCAGAAGAGGGGCCGCGAGTATGAGAAGAGCATACGCATAGACTACCTCACCGGTCTCAACGAGAAGTATGAGAACTGGATCAAGGACTATCCCCACAACCTGCTCATCGTGGACTGTGACAACATCAAGTTCGGCGGCAACCCCGAGCATTTCGAGCAGGTGACCAACATGATAGACGCTCAGCTCTACGGACTGTTCCCTACGAAATAATAATCTTAACACAATAACACAGAACTACTTATGTCAACAGCAGCAAAGAAACAGAATTACACCCCTGCGATAGCGGTGTGTTTCGCACTCTTCTTCATGATTGCATTCGTGACGAACCTCGCCGGCTCCATGGGCGTAATCGTGACGAACCAGTTCGGCGCTTCCAAGGCCCTCTCACAGCTTGGTACCCTCGCCAACTTCATCGCTTACGCCTGCATGGGTATCCCCGCAGGTATCATCCTCAAGCGCAAGGGTTATAAGTTCACTTCCCTCGCGGCCGTAGTGGTCGGATTTGTCGGAGTGGGCATCCAGTTCCTCTCCGGCTACATGGAGAGCTTCCTGGTGTATGTGATCGGAGCATTCGTAGCAGGTTTCTCGATGTGTATGCTCAATATCGTGGTGAACCCCATGCTCAACACCCTCGGTGGCGGCGGCAACAAGGGCAACCAGCTTATCCAGTGGGGTGGCTCCTGCAACTCCATCGGCGGCACAATCGCCCCTATCTTCGTGGGCTGGCTCGTCGGCGGCAGCATCGCTGAGGCAAGTGTTGCGAAGGCAGCTCCCGTGATGATTATCGCAATGGCAATTTTTGCAATTGCATTCGTCGTAATCAAGCTCACCAATATCCCCGAGCCCCATATGGAGACTCCCGAGGAGAAGGCTGCACGCCTTGAGGGCAAGGCCGAGAAGAGCTCACACGGCCCTCTTTCTTTCCGTCATTTCGTACTCGGCGCAATCGCAATTTTCTTCTATGTAGGCATTGAGGTAGGTATCCCCAATACCGCCAACGTCTATTTCTCCGGACTCGAGTGGGTAGGACCCGCCCTTACCGGTACCATGATAGGTTTCTACTGGATGTCGATGCTCATCGGCCGTCTGGTAGGCGCATCCATAGGAGCGAAGGTCAGCAGCAAGATGATGCTTGGCGTGATGAGCTCCGTGGCCATCATCCTTCTGGTCTGCGCAGTGTTCACCCCTGAGACTGTCAAGATTACCCTCGGCAGCAATGTCCTGCCTCTGTCGATAATCTTCCTCGTGCTCTGCGGTCTGTGCACCTCCATAATGTGGGGCTCCATCTTCAACCTTGCAGTCGAAGGACTCGGCAAATACACCGCAGCAGCTTCCGGTATCTTCATGACCCTCGTTTGCGGCGGCGGTATTATCCCCTTCCTGCAGGGCCTCCTTGCCGACAAGATCGGTTCGCTTCCAAGCTACTGGCTCATCATTGCATGCCTGGCTTACCTCGTATTCTACGCCGTCTCCGGCTCCAAGAATGTCAACAAGGACATTTCGGTAGAATAAAGATTCCGGCCTTTTTAATAGTCATTCCGGCCGAAGAGCCGGAATCTCATAGAAACAAAGACAATGGCAAAAGAATTTGTAGTAGGCGTAGACGTAGGAGGACAGACCTCCAAGATAGGCGTCGTCGATATCCACGGTGACGTCCTCGCCCAGAGCGTTATTCGCTCGGATACTTACGGCTCTGACGCAGGCGCGTTCATCGCGGCTCTCGCAGAAGCCATCCTGGCCTGCATATCTCAGGCTGACAAGACCCCTGATGACATCCGCGGTATAGGCGTAGGTGCCCCTAACGGCAACTATTACACCGGCGAAGTGGCATTCGCACCCAATCTCGCATGGGCCGCTCACGGCTCCGTCCAGCTGGCAGGCCTGCTCTCCGAGGCATGCGGCGGCATACCCGTATCCCTTACCAATGACGCCAATGCGGCAGCCGTCGGTGAGATGACCTACGGCGTAGCCAAGGGTATGAAGGACTTCATCATGATAACCCTCGGCACCGGTGTCGGAAGCGGCATCGTGGTCGGCGGTCAGGTCCTCTACGGCAGCGACGGTTTCGCAGGCGAGCTCGGTCACACCACCGCGGTGCGTCACAACGGACGCCTCTGCGGCTGCGGCAAGACCGGTTGCCTCGAAGCTTATTGCTCCGCTATCGGCATCGCCCGCACCGCCCGCGAATGGCTTGAGGGCAGTGATGAGCCATCAAAGCTTCGCGACCTCGATACCATCACTTCCAAGGATATTTACGATGCGGCCCGCGCAGGCGACGCTTTCGCGCTCAAGGTGTTCGACTACACCGGCAAACTGCTTGGCGCAAGCCTTGCGGACTTCATCGCATTCTCCGCTCCTGAGGCAATAGTCCTATTCGGCGGACTCGCCAGGGCAAAGGAATTCCTTGCCGGACCTATCGAAGAGTCCATGAACGCCAATGTCCTCCCTCTCTGGAAGGGCAAGGTCAAGCTCCTCTTCTCCAGCCTCAAGGAATCCGACGCCGCAATACTCGGTGCATCAGCACTTGCATGGGAACTTTAATTAAATCAATAACACAATGAAAAAACTTCTTATTTTCTTTACTCTCGGCCTGGCAGTAGCCGCCTGCACCCCCAAGACTTCCGAAGAAGGCGCAGTAGCCGAGGAAGGTGAGACTCCGACGGTGGAGGCTCCCGCACCCGCTGCACCCGCAGCCCCCAAGACTGCAAAGGATTTCCTTCCTTCCAAGTCTGTCAAGGATTCCGTCAGCTATCTGCTGGGTATCAATTTCGGCAGTTTCATCAAGGGATATGACTTCGGCGAAGACCTCAACTATTCCCAGATTATCAAGGGTATGAAGGACTTCCTCGCCGCCAAGGGCAGCCAGAGGGATCCTGAGTTCGTAGAGCAGTTCAAGGTCAATCCCAACGAGATGAACCGCCTCTTCGACGGCTATCTCAGCAACCGCCGCGAGTACAAAAAGCTCGTCAACAAGGAGAAAGAGGACAAGTTCCTTGCCGAGAACGCCAAGAAGGAAGGTATGGTAGTCTCTGCCACAGGCCTGCAGTACCGCATAGCCGATCCCGGCAATGACGTAAAGCCCGGCCCTACCGACACCGTTTGGGTGCGCTACAAGGGTACCCTCATCGACGGCACCGTGTTTGATCAGGTCCTCCCCGAGGCCGAAGCTGTACACTTCACCCTCAACCGCGTAGTCCCCGGCTGGTCCGAAGGTCTGCAGTACATTGGTGAAGGCGGCCACATCGAGCTCTATGTCCCCGCTAAGCTCGGTTACGGTGAGAACGGCAACCGCGACATCGCTCCCAACTCCACCCTCATATTCGATGTCCAGCTGGAGAAGGTAGGCAAAGTCGCTGCCGAGTAATACTTAAGTCATTCCGGGCTAGACCCGGAATCTCTTGAATATGAACAATCAACAAATTCAACGAGTCACGTCGCAGGTTCGCCGCGACGTGATTCGTATGGTAACGCAGGCCAAGTCCGGCCATCCGGGCGGCTCGCTTTCCACGGCCGACATACTCTCGGCCCTTTATTTCGGCGTCATGGATCACAATCCGGCGACCTGGACAAGGGACGACCGCGGCCAGGATCAGTTCATCCTCTCCGCCGGTCATCTGGCCCCGGTCTATTATTCTGTCCTCGCGCGTGCAGGCTACTTCCCAGTGAGCGAGCTTGGAACCCTTCGCAAGATGGGTTCCCTCCTGCAGGGACACCCGTCAGTCCGCAAGGGACTCAAGGGGGTCACACAGGCTTCCGGGTCCCTGGGCCAGGGTGTCTCGGTGGCGGCCGGCCTTGCCCTCGCCAAGAAGATGGACGGTGACCCCCACTGCGTCTATGTGCTCTGCGGAGACGGTGAGAGTGAGGAAGGCCAGATCTGGGAGGGTGCTGAATTCGCAACCCATCACGGCCTTGGAAATCTCATCGGAATCACCGACTGGAACGGCCAGCAGATTGACGGCTCCGTAGAGTCCGTCTGCGGTGGCGGTGACCTCGAAGGCAAGTGGCGCTCGTTCGGTTGGAATGTGCTCACTGCCGACGGTCACGATATCGACGCCATCCTGGATGCCTTCGCGAAGGCTAAGGCCCTGGGACAGCAGACTTCACGTCCTACCATGATTCTGTTCAAGACCGAAATGGGCCACGGAGTGGATTTTATGGCAGGAACTCACAAATGGCACGGCAAGGCTCCTTCTGAGGAGCAGTGCGCCGCCGCCCTCGCTCAACTCGAAGAAACCCTCGGTGACTATGAATAAGTATACAGATACAGGCAAGAAAGACACCCGCAGCGGTTTCGGTGTGGGTCTCGTCGAGGCAGGCAGGGCAGACAGCCGCGTGCTTGCACTTACCGCAGACCTCAAGGGCTCCCTCAAGATGGATGCCTTTGCGGCTGAGTTCCCCGAGCGCTTCATAGAGTGCGGCATCGCCGAAGCCAATATGGTCGGTGCGGCAGCCGGACTGGCCATTGCGGGCAAGATTCCTTTCATCGGCTCTTTCGCCGAGTTCGTTACCGGCCGTGTCTATGACCAGCTCCGTCAGGAGGTCGCATACGGCATGACCAATGTCAAGATAGCTTCCTCGCATGCCGGGATAACTCTCGGAGAGGACGGCGCAACTCACCAGACCATGGAGGATATAGCTCTCATGAGGGCCCTTCCCGGGATGGTGGTGCTCGTGCCCTGCGATTTCAACCAGACCGTAGCCGCGACCATTGCCGCTGCAAAGTATGACGGTCCCGTGTACCTGCGCTTCGGCCGTCCGTCTGTGCCTAACTTTACCCCTGAGGGCGAGCCCTTCGAGATAGGCAAGGCCTATGTCCTGAATGAAGGCAGTGACGTCACCATTTTCGCCTGCGGACACACCGTGTGGGAGTCTCTCCTTGCGGCAGAGGCCCTTGCGTCAGAGGGTGTGAGTGCTGAGGTTATCAATGTGGCCACCGTGAAGCCCCTTGACGTCAAAACGATAGTTGCTTCGGTGCGCAAAACCGGCAAGGCCGTAGTAGCTGAGGAGCACAATATGGCAGGAGGCCTCGGAGAAGCTGTCTCCGGAGTGCTTGCCGCCGAGTGCCCCGCCCGCATAGGCTTCGTCAACGGAGCCGACCGCTTCGGTGGTTCCGGTACTCCTGCCGAGCTTATGAAGGCTTACGGCCTCGATGCAGAAGGCATCGCCGCTGCTGTCAGGAAACTACTGAAATAGTCATTCCGGTATAATAGTCATTCCGGCCGAAGAGCCGGAATCTACTCTCCGGGATCGTAGATGAGATCCTCCTCTTCGGAGTCTTCGCCCTCCCCGTCGGAGTCATCTTCATCCTCGTCATCGAAATCGTCCTCGTCGTCTGACTCTCCCGCTCCTCGTGCGGAACGTTCGGCGGCGAGGCGTTTTTCTGCCTCCTGACGGTCTTCGAATGCCACGTATCCGTTCTCGAACTCAATGGGGTTGGGGCCCTTGGCGTCCACTATCTCAGGAGCCGTATCCGCTCCGGGCTCTTCGCCTTCGAGAGTAATGTTGACGCTCTTACGGGAAGCCACATCGTAGAAGTACACCATCTTCGTGATGCCTGCCTTGACTGTGTCGGCAATCTTCACATTATCCACGGTCCCGTAGCCTATGTCCACGAGGGCATAGCGTGCAACAACACCGCCCTGAGCATCCAGGGCCTTGAACAGAATAGGCTGATCCACAGTGAATTCAAGGTCGCTGCGAAGCTGCTTATGGAAAGTGTACAGGGAGTAGTTTCCGCTGATTCTATATACACGGTGGAAGCCTTTGATCCCCTCGAGCGTAACTTTATACGTGTAAACCATGACGCGAATATAAAAAAGATTTGCTAAATTTGGTAAGTATGGATTTGCTTTCTGATACATATTTCAGCATCGGGGCCCCTTCAGAGGGCATTTACAAGGAGTTAGGCAGCCGCTTTATCGCGCTTGCATACCCTGTAGAGACCGAGGCTGAGGTCAAGGATCTCGTCTCCGGACTGCGCAAGCAGTATCATGACGCACGGCACCACTGTTATGCCTACCGTCTGGGACTTGGAGGGACAGTCTCCCGAGCCAGCGATGACGGTGAGCCATCCGGGAGCGCCGGACGCCCGATACTTGGGCAGTTGCTGTCAGAGGACCTGAGCGATGTGCTCGTCGTCGTGGTGCGCTACTTCGGCGGCATCAAGCTGGGGGTCCCCGGGCTCATAAGGGCTTACAAGACTTCTACCTCTGATGCCCTCGCGGCAGCTCAGAGGATATCCAAGACGGCAGGCGCATGGTACCGCATTGAATTCCCTTACGAGGCCATGCAGGAGGTGATGAGTCTGGTGAAGGACCTGGGTCTCCCGCAGCGCGCGCAGGACTTCTCGACCGTTTGCAGCATGGAGGTACGCGTGCGCCTGAGTCTTGACGCCGATTTTTTGGAAAGAATCAAAAATATACCTAACTTTATCTTTACTAAACTTTAACCAATATACGATGTCAAAGGTTCACATTTTCAATGCAGGCCCCTGCAAGCTTCCCCAGCAGGCGCTTGACCGTTCGATCGAGGCGATAAAGGATTTCGCCGGCACCGGAGTTTCAGTCCTCTCCATCTCTCACCGCACCAAGGAGTGGGATGCCGTGATGGATGAGTGCCGCGCCCAGTGGAAGGAACTCCTAAGTATCCCCGATGACTACGAAGTCATCTTCCTCGGAGGCGGAGCCAGCCTGCAGTTCCTGTATGTGGCTTTCAACTACCTGGAGCACAAGGCAGGATACCTTGATACCGGCGTCTGGGCCCACAAGGCTCTCAAGGAGGCCCAGGGAATAGGCCAGGCCAGCGCGCTTGCCTGCTCTGCAGACCGCAACTACTGCTACATCCCCAAGGGTTACGAGATTCCCTCGGACCTGGACTACTTCCACATCACTACCAACAACACCATCTACGGCACCGAGATCAAGACCGACATGGACTGCCCCGTGCCCCTCATCGCAGATATGTCTTCCGACATACTCAGCCGCAGGGTTGATGTGAGCAAGTATGCCATGATCTACGGAGGCGCCCAGAAGAACGCGGGTCCCGCAGGCGTGACCTTCGCAATCATCCGCCGCGACACCCTCGGCAAGGTGTCCCGCTACATCCCCACAATGCTCGACTACCGCACGCACATCGACAAGCTCTCAATGTTCAACACTCCGCCGGTGTTCAGCATATTCGTCATGAACGAGACCCTTCGCTGGCTGCGCGGCATAGGAGGCATCGACGCCATCCACGCCCTCAATCAGCAGAAAGCTGACACGCTCTATGCTGAGATCGACCGCAACCCTCTGTTCACCGGCACAGCCGACAAGGAGGACCGCTCGATAATGAATGTCTGCTTCGTCCCCGCACCCGGCTATGAGAGCCTGCAGGATGAGTTCCTCGCCTTCACCAAGGCACGCAATATTATAGGTATCAAGGGCCACAGGTCAGTGGGTGGCTTCAGGGCTTCGCTCTACAACGCCTGCGACATGGAGGATGTCCAGGCCCTCGTCAGCGCAATGCAGGATTTCGAAAAAGAGCACAAATGATAGTATTACTTGCAACCCAGAAGCCCTTTGCGCCCGCAGCGGTGCAGGGCATCAGAGAAATAGTCGAGGCAGCAGGCCACACACTCGCTCTGCTGGAGAAGTATCCCGGCGAGGATGAGCTCAAGGCTGCGGTCGCAGATGCCGACGCCCTAATAGTCCGCTCCGACAAGGTCACGGCTGCCGTACTTGATGCGGCTCCGAAGCTCAAGATAGTTGTCCGTGCAGGCGCCGGATTCGACAACCTCGACCTCCCTGCATGTACTGCCCACGGAGTCGTAGCGATGAACACCCCCGGCCAGAACTCCAACGCCGTTGCCGAGCTGGCTCTCGGGCTCATGATCTACATGGCCCGTACGCAGTTCACTCCCGCCACCGGGTCCGAGCTCCTGGGCAAGCGCCTCGGAGTGCAGGCCTACGGCAATGTCGGCCGCCTCGTGGGGCAAAAGGCAGCCGCTCTTGGCATGAAGATATGCGCCCTGGACCCCTTCCTCAGCGATGAGCAGATCCAGGCAGCCGGAGCTGAGCCCGTCCACTCCGTTGAGGAGCTCTACGCCTCTTCGGATTATCTCTCGATACACATACCGGCTCTGCCCGAGACCATAGGCAGCATAGGCTACAAGCTTATCTCCAGCATGCCCAAGGGTGCTACCCTGGTCAACACCGCCCGCAAGGAAGTGATTGACGAGCAGGGTCTCGCTCAGGCTCTCGAGGAGCGTGCTGACCTTAAGTATGTCGCGGACGTCGCTCCCGACTGCTACGGGCAGCTGCGCGAGAAGTTCGGCGAGAGGGTCTTCGCAACTCCCAAGAAGATGGGTGCCCAGACAGCCGAGGCCAATGTCAATGCAGGCCTCGCCGCCGCCCGTCAGATAGTCGGATTCTTTGAGACAGGTTGTACCAAATTCAAACTCAATTAAATGGTTAAAGTCAGACCCTTTGCGGCCCTGAGGCCCCCACGTAAGCTTGTCGAAGCTGTCACCGCACCTCCATACGACGTCCTGTCGTCCGAGGAAGCGGAGCGAATTGCAGGCCCCGAATCCCTGCTGCACATAACCAAGCCCGAAATTGACTTCCACTGCAGCGTAGCTGAGAACGACCCCCGTGCCTATGACAAGGCCGTGGAGAACTTCAAGCTCTGGCAGCAGAGAGGCTGGCTCGTCCGTGACCCGAAGCCGTACTATTATGTGTATGCGCAGACCATGGGTGAGCGCACCCAGTATGGTATAGTGCTCTGCGCCAATACCGAAGACTACATGCAGGGACGCATCAAGAAGCATGAGCTCACGCGCAAGGACAAGGAGGACGACCGCATGGTCCACATCCGCATACAGAGCGCCAACATAGAGCCCGTCTTCTTCGCTTTCAAGGAGAATGCAGCCCTGGAGGGTGTAATTGCCCGCGCGGCGGCAGGAGTCCCCGAGTACCGCTTTACTGACGAGAACGACTTCCGCCACGAATTCTGGGTGGTGGACGACCCGGCCGAAATTGAGACCGTAACCCACGCATTCACTACCGAGGTAGATGCCCTCTATGTGGCTGACGGACACCATCGTACAGCCGCGGCGGCCCGTGTCGGAGAGGAGCGCAAGGCCCAGAACCCCGCCCATACCGGCGAGGAGGAGTACAATTACTTCATGGCGGTCTGCTTCCCTGACAGCCAGCTCAAGATTCTGGATTACAACCGCGTGGTAAAGGACCTCAACGGTCTTAGCCAGGAGGAGTTCATGGCAGCTCTCGAGAATGATTTCACCGTGGAGACCAAGGGCCCAGAAATATATCACCCCACCGGACTGCACAATTTCTCGATGTATCTTGGTGGCGAGTGGTACAGCCTTACGGCGAAGCCCGGACGCTATGATGACTCCGACCCCATAGGAGTGCTGGATGTAACTATACTCAGCAATCTGGTGCTTGACGCAATACTTGGCATCAAGGACCTGCGTACCTCGGACCGAATTGATTTCGTAGGCGGAATCAGGGGCCTCGAAGAGCTTTCACGCCGCGTGGACAGCGGTGAGATGAAGCTCGCCTTCGCCCTCTGGCCCGTATCCATGAAGCAGCTCACCGACATCGCGGACAGCGGTATGATAATGCCGCCCAAGACCACGTGGTTCGAGCCCAAGCTGCGTTCCGGACTGGCAATTCACACTTTCTAGACAATGGCAGACAAAAGCGAGATAAGGCGGATTCTCAAGGAGTTCTTCGGCTACAGCAACTTCAAGGCAGAGCAGGAGCAGGTCATCGCCCACATAGTGGACGGCGGTGACGCTTTCGTGCTCATGCCCACCGGAGGCGGCAAGTCGCTGTGCTATCAGCTGCCCGCCCTCGTTATGGAAGGGACGGCTATAGTCATATCCCCCCTTATCGCGCTTATGAAGAATCAGGTCGATGCCCTGCGCGGCTTCGAGGCAGGTGACAACAGCATAGCCCACTTCCTCAACTCGTCGCTCACGCGCATGCAGATTGACGAGGTGCGCTCCGACCTGCTCTCCGGCAAGACCAAGATACTCTACGTAGCGCCGGAGTCCCTCACCAAGGAAGAGAACGTCGCCCTGCTCAAGGAGATCAAGATTTCCCTGTATGCAGTGGACGAGGCTCACTGTATCTCCGAGTGGGGACACGACTTCAGACCCGAATACCGCCGCATCCGCTCTATTGTGGATTCGATAGGCCGGGCTCCCATAGTGGCGCTTACCGCCACAGCAACGCCCAAGGTCCAGAGCGACATACTCAAGAACCTTGGCATCCAGGGTGCCGAGGTCTTCCGTTCGTCCTTCAACCGTCCCAACCTTTACTATGAGATACGCGACAAGGTGGATCCGGAGAAGGACTTGATTAAGTTCATCAAGCAGAACCCTGGCAAATCCGGCATAGTCTATTGCCTCAGCCGCAAGAAGGTTGAGGAGATGGCAGAGCTGCTCACTATCAACGGCATACGTGCCCTGCCTTATCATGCCGGGCTTGACGCCAGGGTCCGCACCGAGAACCAGGACCGCTTCCTCATGGAGGAGGTGGACGTGATTGTGGCGACCATTGCCTTCGGCATGGGCATAGACAAGCCGGACATACGCTTCGTCATACACTACGACATCCCCAAGAGCATCGAGGGCTACTATCAGGAGACGGGACGTGCCGGACGCGACGGCATGGAAGGCAACTGCATAGCCTACTACAGCTACAAGGACATCCTCAAGCTGGAGAAGTTCATGCAGGGCAAGCCCATCGCCGAACAGGAGATTAACCGTCAGCTCCTCTCCGAAGTTGTCGCCTATGCGGAGAGCAATCAGTGCCGCCGCAAGCTGCTTCTGAATTATTTCGGCGAGGATTACACCGAGGATAACTGCGGCTGCTGCGACAACTGTCTGCATCCCAGGCCAATGTTTGACGGCAAGGCTGAGATGAAGAAGGCGATTGACCTGGTGCAGTCCCTGCCAGAGCATTTCAAGATCGAGCATCTGGCAGCCATACTCGCCGGCAAGTCGGGCGCTATGATCAAGTCTTACAAGCACGACAAGAGCCCGTTCTTCGGCTCCGGGGCTGACCATACGGAGAAGTTCTGGTGCACGGTCATCCATCAGGGCATAATCCTGCACCTGCTGGAGAAAGAGATTGAGGCCTACGGACTTATACATGTGACCGACGCAGGACGAGCCTTCTCCGAGGCGCCTTACGAGCTCAGTCTCGTGGAGGACCGCGTATTCTCCGGCACTGACGGGGGAGACGACGATGACGAAGAGGCCCAGGCAGCTGCCGCAGCTATGAAGAGCGGTGGCGGGAGCGGGGACTCAACCCTGCTGTCCATGCTCAAGGATCTCCGCAAGTCCATGTCCCGGCGGCTCAAGCTCCAGCCCTGGGTCATTTTCAGCGATCCGGCCCTGGATGACATGACCATACTCTATCCCATCACGATAGACGAGCTCAAGAACTGTCAGGGCGTGGGCGAAGGCAAGGCCCGCAAGTTCGGACAGGAGTTCGTGGACCTGATAGCCCGCTATGTCGAGGAGAACGAGATTACCCGGCCCGAAGATTTCGTGGTGAAATCGGCCCCCAGCAAGTCCGCAGCCAAGATTGCCATAATCCAGTGCATAGACCGCCGCATGTCCCTGGAGGACATCGCAGAGACCCGCGGCCTCGAGATGGACGAGCTGATGAGCGAGATTGAGGCAATAGTGTCCACAGGTACCAAGCTGGACCTGGGATACTATATCTCCGAGAACCTGGACGACGACATAGTAGATGAGATTTACGAGTATTTCCGTGATGAGGCTGAGTCGGACTCCGTCGAAGTGGCCATGCAGGTCCTCGGCGACGATTACGACGAGATGGAAATACGGCTCGTACGCATTAAATTCCTCTGTGAGATAGCATCGTGATACCCCAGGAGACAGTTGACATAATACTCGATACCGCGCGAATTGACGATGTGGTAAGCGATTTCGTGGCGCTCAAGCGCCGCGGTGCCAACTTTGTCGCCTGCTGTCCCTTCCATAACGAGAAGACCCCTTCGTTCTACGTCTCCCCGGCCAAGGGCATATACAAGTGCTTTGGCTGCGGCAAGGCAGGCACCGCCGTCGGCTTCGTGATGGAGCACGAGAAGATGTCCTATTCGGATGCCCTGCGCTATCTGGCACGCAAATACAATATCGACATAGTCGAGGAGCAGGAGAGCGCCGAGCAGATTGCGCTCAGGCAGAGGCGCGAGAGCCTGCTGCAGGTGATGGAGTTCGCCGGCAGGTTCTTCACGGAGTCCCTTACTACCGCCGAGGGCCGCGCCACCGGATACAGCTATTTCCGCTCCCGCGGGCTGGAGGATGCTACAATTGCTCGTTTCGGCCTCGGTTGGGCTCCTCGCGGACGCACGGCTCTGCTGGATGCCGCTACTGAGGCAGGATACAAGACCGAGTATCTTATCGAAGCAGGGCTCTGCATGCAGCATGACGACGGCAGCGTTACGGACCGTTTCCATGACAGGGTGGCCTTCCCCATACATTCGGTCAGCGGACGTATAATAGGATTCAGCTGCAGGACTCTGTCGAGCGACGGGTCCATTGCCAAATATGTCAACTCTCCCGATACCCCTCTCTATGACAAGAGCAGCAGCCTTTACGGCATCTACCTTGCCAAGAGCGACATAGTCCGTCTGGACAGCTGCTTCCTCGTCGAAGGCAACGTCGATGTGGTGACCATGCATCAGCTTGGGCTCACCAATACCGTGGCATCCTGCGGCACCGCCCTTACCGCCGAGCAGGTACGCCTGATACACAAGTTTACCCCCAATGTCACCCTCATGTACGATGGTGACGCCGCCGGAATCCATGCGGCCCTCAAGGCTATCAATCTCATACTCTCAGAGGGTATGAACGTCAAGCTGGTGCTCTTCCCCGAGGGTGAGGACCCGGATTCGTATTGCCGCAAGCACACCCTCGCGGAGGTGCAGTCATTCATAGCAGGGGCGGCCGTGGATTTCGTGACCTTCATGAAGCAGACGGCGGGTGATGCGGCCACCGACCCCATCAAGAGGGCCGGCCTCATCAACTCCGTCGCGGACAACATAGCCTCCATCCCCGATGCGGTAGGACGCTCGGTCTTCGTGGACACCTGCGCGACTGCATTCGGAGTGGATCCCGCGATTATCTTCTCGCGCATCAATGCAACCCGCTCCGAGAGGCGCGAGGAGCAGTACCGGGCTGAGGAGAGGGAGCGTCGCCGCGAGCGCAACATCCCCGGTTACGAGGCGCGACTGCCTAAGCAGGAGTCCTCTGCAGAAGTGCAGATACCCATAGAGAACAAGACCCTCGCACGGGCCGAAAGGGACTTGGTGTATTTCCTGCTCAATTTCGGCATGGACCGTCTGGACTTCCCCAGCGATTCGGATTATTACGTGGAGCAGGAGGAGCTCAGGCCAACCGTTGCCGACTTCATCCGTGCCGCTATAGACGGCGACGGCACTTCGCTCGCCAACAGCGTATATCGCAGGATTTATGAGACTTTCTCAGGACTGTACGATGCCGGAGCATCGCTCCCGACCATTACGGCGCATCTCATGAACTCGGACGACAGGACAGTAGCCGAGACTACGGGACAGCTTATTACCGAGAAATACCAGCTCACCGTCCGCAACTTCGAGGCTGCGCTTACGGCCAAGGACTCATGGCTCGTGACCTTCGTCCCCAAATCAATACTGTGCTATCAGGAGCGCCGCATGCAGGACAGGATAAACTACCTGCGCGCCATGCTGGCTAATCCCGATGTGGCGGACAAGGAGGCCATAATGAAAGATATAGTCGCCCTGCGGAGCGCACAGCAAAATGTCAAACATCAGATAGGAAGAGATAAAAAATGAAAGATTTCAAGCGAACACTGGTAACCTGCGCACTTCCGTACGCCAACGGTCCCGTGCATATCGGGCACCTCGCGGGCGTATATGTGCCGGCAGACATATTTGTAAGGTATCTGCGCCTGCGCGGCAGGGAAGTCCTGTACGTGTGCGGATCGGATGAGCACGGTGTGCCCATCACCATCAAGGCACGCGCCGAGGGCTGCTCCCCCCAGGACATAGTGGACAGGTATCACAAGATTATTGACGAGTCCTTCAAGGGCCTGGATATCAACTTCGATGTCTATGGCAGGACTTCTTCGGAGATTCACTCCGAGACCGCTTCGGAGTTCTTCCGCAAGATGAACGAGGAGGGCAAGTTTATCACGAAGGAGAGCGAGCAGTATTACGACCCAGAGGCTCAGACTTTCCTGGCTGACAGATATATAGTGGGCACCTGCCCGCGCTGCGGCAATCCCGGCGCTTACGGCGACCAGTGCGAGAAGTGCGGCTCCACCCTCAGCCCCGAGGAGCTCATCGACCCTCATTCCAAGCTCAGCGGAGCGGCTCCCATCAAGAAGAAGACCACCCACTGGTACCTGCCCCTGCAGGATTACGAGCAGTGGCTCCGCGAGTGGATACTCGAGGGCCACAAGGAGTGGAGGCCCAATGTCTATGGCCAGGTCAAGAGCTGGCTGGACGGCGGCTTGCAGCCCCGTGCCGTCACCCGCGACTTGGAGTGGGGAGTGCCCGTACCGGCAGAGGGAGCCGAGGGCAAGGTCCTCTATGTGTGGTTCGACGCCCCGATAGGATATATCTCCAATACCCGCCAGATACTCCCCGACAGCTGGGAGAAGTGGTGGAAGTCTCCGGATACCAAGCTGGTGCACTTCATAGGCAAGGACAACATAGTTTTCCACTGCATAGTGTTCCCCGCCATGCTCAAGGCATACGGCGACGGCTACATCCTCCCGGAGAACGTCCCCGCCAACGAGTTCCTCAACCTCGAGGGTGACAAGATTTCGACTTCCCGCGGCTGGGCCGTCTGGGCTCACGAGTATCTGCAGGATTTCCCCGGCAAGCAGGATGTGCTCCGCTATGTGCTCACCGCGAATGCCCCTCAGACCGCAGACAACGACTTCTCCTGGAAGGACTTCCAGTCTCGCAACAACAGCGAGCTGGTGGCCATATTCGGCAACTTCGTCAACCGCGCCATGGTGCTGACCCACAAGTATTTCGGGGGAGTGGTTCCCACGCCGGGAGAGCTGTTGGACATTGACCGCGAGACCCTTGGCCAGATTCCTGAGCTGCGCCGCTCCATCGAGGAGAATATCGAGAATTATCGATTCCGCGAAGCCCTGCGTGATGCTATGGCAATAGCCCGCCTGGGCAACAAATACATCTCCGACACCGAGCCCTGGAAGGTAGCTAAGGAAGACATGGACCGCTGCGGCACTATACTCTGGGTATCCCTGCAGATATGCGCTGACCTCGCAATTGCCTTCGAGCCCTTCACTCCCCGCGCCGCCGGGAAGCTTCGCAACATGCTTGGCGTCAGCCCCTCCTGGGATGATCTGGGCGCAGACGAGCTGGTCCCCGCCGGCCACGCGATAGGCGAGGCCGAGCTTCTCTTCTCCAAGATAGAGGACGCCGAGATCGAAGCCCAGCTCGAGAAGCTCCGCCGCATCCGCGAGGAGCGCGAAGCCCGTGAGAAGGCCGAAGCCGCTACCCGCGTTGTCCCCCAGAAGGACGAGTGCAGCTTCGAGGATTTCGAGAAGATGGATATACGCACGGCTACCGTGCTTGAGGCTGAGAAGGTGAAGGGAGCGGACAAGCTCCTGCGCCTCACAATTGACACCGGCCTTGACAGGCGTGTGATAGTCTCAGGTATAGCCCAGTATTATGCTCCTGAGGATATTGTTGGACGCCAGATCTGCATCCTTGCCAATCTCAAGCCCCGCACTATCCGCGGCATCGAGTCCCAGGGCATGATTCTGATGGCCCAGCAGCCCGACGGCACCATGCGCTTCGTCACCCCCGCCGCCCCCGTCCTCAACGGCTCCAAGGTCGG
>CAMZEI010000015.1 GCA_947305815.1 uncultured Bacteroidales bacterium
TTCTGGAATGTGGAGAATTTCTTCGCTCCGGGACAGGGTCCTCATGCGGAGCTGTGGACTGTCGCCCGGATGCGCCGCAAATGCGAGGGGGTTGCCAAGACCCTGTTGCTGCTGGCTTCAGAGACGGACGGGCTGCCGGATGCGATTGGTTTTGCGGAAGTAGGCGACCGTAGCGTAATGGAGAAGCTCCTGTACGGTACGGCTCTCGGCAGGGCAGACTATACAATAGTACATTACGACTCCCCGGACCGCCGCGGCATAGACTGCGCCCTGCTGTACCGCCGCTCGCGCCTAAAGCTTCTTTATTCGCAGCCGGCCGTTATTATGGACGGTGCAGACACGGTCCGCACGCGCGACATCCTGCTGGCCAAATTCGTTGCCGAACTAAGCGGAGATACCCTCGCGATTCTGGTAAACCATCACCCTTCCAAGCTGGGCGGGGCCGAAGCCGGGCATCGCAGGGAGCTCGCTATGCAGACCATGTTAGGTATCTGTGACACTCTACCCTGCCCTGCGGTATGCATTGGGGATTTCAACGACAAGGCCGGCAGCCTGGGCATCGGGCCTCTGACCGAGCTGGAGCCGGACAGCTTCTCGAATCCGGACTCACATGCAGCAGGCACAGCGAGGTACAACGGCGAGTGGGTCCTCATCGACCGCTGCATGGTAAGCGCCGGGCTGGAGGGGAGCCGCATGACAGTATTTGACCATCCTTCCCTGCTACAAAAAGAAAATGCGCACGGAGGCATGAAGCCTGTGCGCACTTTCATTGGACCGCGTTATGCAGGAGGACTAAGCGACCACCTGCCGGTCTATGTAGTGGTCCACTAGAAGAAGCGGGCCCTGTTGTCCTTGACCTCGGCGTTGTCCATCATGGCACTCATGACGATCCTCGAGGCGTACTGAGCCTGCTGGGCTGCTGCGTTGCGGGCATCATCTTCGGTGAAGAAGGAACCAGTCTCGCGGTTCTTGACGCTGAATACGAAGATGCCGCTTTCGCCTGCCACGGGGCCGCAGAGCTTGCCTTCCTCAGCCTTGCTTGCCGCACCGATAAGTGCAGGGTCTGCACCGGCAGCGGTAGTGAAGGAGAGTCCGGTAGCGGGGATGACGCTGGAGCCGAGAGCTTCGGCAACTTCCTCAAGGGTGCCGAGACCCTCGATCTTGGAAGCAACCTCAGCGCAGGTCTTCTCCCTGAGCTTCTCCATGTAGAGGTTCTCGCGGATGGTGGGAGCGACCTCTGCGACGGGAGTGAAGCCTTCCTTGTGGATAGCCTTGAGGGCTACGACGAAGAAGTAGTCGTTGTTGACGGTGATAATCTGGGAAGCCTTGCCTTCCTTAGCCTCGAATATCCAGCGGGTAACTTCCCTGGCCTGGTCGATGGCGCCGTAGTTCGAAGTGCCTTCGGTGACCTTGTTGACGCGGTGGGAGTAAACTCCGAGAGAGTCAACAGCCTTCTTATAACCCTCCAGGGTACCGTCTGCGATGGTGGAGAACCTGTTGGCCTGAGAATAGTAGGTGCCGAAGGTCTCCTTGCTGGCAAGGGCGGTCTTCTCGAGGATAGCGACCTGCTTCTTGCTAAGCAGCTCGGACTTGGAGACTACCTCTGCGAGCACGGTGCCGTACTGGGTGGTCTTGATGAGCTCGGGCTTGCCGACAGGAGAGGTGAAGACCTTCTCCAGACCGGGGAGCAGATAGCTCTGGGTCATGTTCATGGGCTCAGCCTCGCGAAGCTTGGCAAGGAGCTCAGGGGTAATCTTCTCGGCATCAGTTGCGGGGATGACCCTCACGGACACATTGTCGGGAAGCTTGCTGATATCCATAACCTTGACGGCCCTGAAGGTGTTGCCATCCTTGTAGATGGGAGAGACGGCTCCCTTCTTGGCGCCCTTGACAAACTCGGAAACCTCCTTGGAGACAGAGGCGAGCTCGCCGTCCTTGTACCAGTAGGAGCTCAGCGAACGGTCGGAGTTGCGAAGGAGGAATGCCTTCATGTTGTCGGTGGTGGTGAACTCGGCGTAAGCCTTGTCCATCTCCTCGGAAGCTGCCATCACATCGCTCTGCGAAGGGACAACCTCGAAGACCACATACTCAGCATCGCGGCTTGCGCCCTGCTTGTAGAAGTCCTTGTGAGCCTTGTAGTATGCCATGACCTCGCTGTTGGAGACGGCGATGGTGGTGTCGCGGGTGAAGCCGTACCTCTCGACGACATAGTCAACATCGAAGGTGTTGTTGTTGCCATCGATGAGATTCTTCTCCACGATGGGATTGCTCAGGTTGCTCTGGGTGAAGAGGGCGCCGTACTTGGCATAGTACTGCTGGGTGCGGATGGTGTTCTGGAGATAGTTCCAGTACAGACGGCTGTTGCCGCTCTCATCATCGGGGATGGACTGGACGAAATCCACGAGCTTAGCAGTGGAGAACTGTCCGCTCTCGTCCATGAAATAAGGGTTCTGGGCTATCACGGGAGATACCATATCTCCGCTGGTAAGAGCTACGAGCTCATCCTGTCCGACGTTGATTCCGGCCTTGTGGGCATACTTCTCGAACATATACTTGTCGAGGAGCTCCTGCCACGCAGCGTCACGAATCTGCTTCTGGGTCTGCTCGTTCTGGACCGAAGAGCCGGTAATAATCTGATTGAGCTTGGTGTACCTCTCTACATCATCGGCATAATCCGTATAGGAGACTGACTTACCGGCAATCTTACCGACGTCAAACTTGGAAGACATCGAATTCAGGGCTGTCTCGAGTGTTCCGGGATCAATGATGAACGACAGGAGCGCCAGAGCTATGATAACGGAAATCAGAACGCCGAATTTCACGCGTATTTTTTGAAGAACCGCCATTATGTTATAAATTTTTAATTAATAATCTATTTGGGGGTGCGAAGATAGTAATTTTCCGCGAAACTATAATATTATTTGAGCATGGGCCCAATAAAATTGACCGAATCCACGACAATGGCCGTAGTATCCTTGACCGAGACGCCGTAGCTGTTGAAAGGCTTGCGGAGGATGGCATTGCGGGCATGGTCGTCAGACTCCATGCCGTATCCCTGCAGGAATCCGTCGGAGGAATACATCTTGACATAGCTGTCGGTGTAGAGCTGCCCGCGGGTCTTGTCCCAATACAGGGTATCCGTCTCCATGGTCTCCCGCTTGATGACATTGTGTATCACTACATTGCCTGTAGCTTCCCAGACTTCTGTTTTCTTTACCCTATTTGAATTGATGTGGCGCGCCCGGTCGGAGACTATGACAGTCTCAAGCAGACCCTCGGAGCTGTAAGCATACACCACCATGCCTTTGGGGAACGACTCATACGACTGTCCTTCCCTGTCATATTTCTCCATCACGGGAGCCTCCATGCGCATGGCCGTAACTCCGTTCTCGGTCTGGACGGCAAACACGTCATCGATCACCTGGACGGGGACGGACGAGAGGTCTATGCTCTCAGCCTCTCCGAGTCCGCCTCCACAGGAAACGAAAACGCTGGCAACCACCACTGTGATTGCCAGCATAAAGGATATGTGTGTCGTGCGGTGCAACTTACTTCTGGGTACGGACCGTCGTGGTGGCGGTCATGCCGTTGCAGCTCACGGTATAGGACTTGCCGTCGGTGAGGTCATACATGAAGGCCTCAGCAGTCTGAGGATAGTACTTGGCGTACTGGGCAATCTGCTTGCCGGCCTCCTCTGCGAGGGAAGGATCGGCGCTGCGGGCCTTCTGGAGATAATCCACGGCCACCCAGTAAGGAGCCCTCTTCTCAATCTCATCACCGCCGCAGTTTGCAGTACCCCAGATGTTTGCTATCAGGAAGTAAGCCTTGCCTGCCAGGCTGGCATCGAGTTCGGACGCCTTGCGGGCTGCGGCATAAGCCTTGGCTGCATAGCCGTTCTTGTAGCAGAACGTGGCAAGCTCGTAGTTGTACTGAGCGTCGGTAGCTTCGTCGGACTCAGGATAAGCGATAGCCTCTTCCATATACTTGATGGCCTCCTGGTTGTTGCCCTTGCCTGCATTGAGCTTGAAGAGGAAGTATGCGGAGGTGTACGAAGGATCCTGTCTGTACATGGTGGTTGCAGCCTTGACGAACAGGTCGTTGTCGGTGCAGCCTTCGGTCATTCCCATCATCTTCACGATATTGGTTGCGATAGCGAGGTCGTTGGGGTTCGCCTCGTAACGGGGAGTGAAGAGAGCGATGAGGTTCTCGCAGCTTGCCACCTTGCTGGAGATGAACAGGGACTCAAGGTCGCCGCGGACGGTCTTGTTCTGCTCGGCCTCGGCCTCGTTCTTGGCGGGAGCCTTCTCGAGGAAAGCTATGTTCCTCTGATAGGTGTTGATCACCTGCTCGGCGTCAATCTTACCCTCCTGGAAGAGAGTGATTGCGGCGTTCATATCGTGGATATAGAGCGAAGGCTTGGTCTGCTCGGTGTTGGCCGAAATGATGGCTTCGAACTCACTGAAGAGCCTTGCAGGGTCGTCCTTGACATAAGCAGCGATATCCAGTCCCTTGTTGTTGCGAGCGGTTACAGCATACTTGGGATAGTACTGTGCGCGGAGGTCGTGCAGGGTAAGCAGGGTGTCCACGAGCCCGGCCACATACTGAGGATCCTTGGCGTTCTTGGCTATGAGCTGCCTCATAAGGGTGGTACCGTCTATGAGCAGGGCCTGACGTGCCGAAGGAGCGCAGAGCCTGTAAGCCTCACGCCAGTTGGGCAGGGCCTCATTGTAGCTCTTCTGTTTGAAATACTCTGAATAGTACGACAGATAGACGAGGCACTGCTCCTTGTTGGGACCGTACTTGTCATCTCCCTGGGCATAAGCCTTCAGGCTTCCCAGGGCCATCGCAATCACGAGGATTGAAAGAATAATTTTTTTCATTTCTCTATGGTTTTTGTTTCTATTCGTAACGTCGTTTCTGGAACCAAATGTCAAAAAGGTTTACGCCCAGAGTAAAGTTAATATATCTCTCCTTTATCAAATTGCTTGCCACTGCGTCCCTCTGTCCGAGTTCCATGCCTATGGTAATGCCGTTGTACCAGCGGAAAACGGGCAGCGTCATACCCAGCGAAATGCCTTTGGTAGTGACCGCGTTGCCGTCCAGAGTATAGTAGTCACCTGTATAGAAAAGGCCCGCACGGTAGGTGCAGTTCTTGAGGTAATACCTTATGTCACCGCGGTTGGGGATGTATTCAAACCCGAGGCGGTAATCGTCCCTCACGGCGAGATTAAAGCCAGTCCCGGCAAAGGCATCCCTGGTGTCCAGTCCGCTGAGTGTCCAGTCGCTGCGGGTCCAGTCGAAGGCCACCATCCATTTGTCGGCCTTGCGCAGGGACAGTCCGGCTCCGATTTCTCCGGCAAAGGAGAGTCCCCCTGAATGGGAGAGGGTATCTATCTGACCGCTGGGATCCTTGATGTAACCCTTCATGGAGGCGGCTGTCTTGTAGGTCGCTCCTACGGTGAGTTTCAGCGAGCCGATGGGCTGCTCATACTGGATACCTGCCTTCAGTGCGCCTCCGCGGAGCATCGAAGTGTATGTGTCGGTTATACCCAGTGCCGCAGAGGAGCCCACGGTCTGGGAAAACTTCTTCTCAATCTTGCCGAAATACCAGATGTACTGTCCGCCGAGCGACAGACGGTCGAAAAGCGTGAAGCCCAGACCTCCGAACAGCTGGTACAGGCCACCTTCTCCTGAAGCCGAATACGCCACGTTGCCCACGTCCAGCAGGACAGCGTCGTCCACACCCGGATAGCTGTTGGAATAGTCGAATCCCGTGCTGCTGTAAGGCATGATGCCGACCATTGCCGAGAGACTTCTCCAGATAGGGAAGGAAACCATCAGGTTGCCTAAGTTGAAGATATTGTTGATAGACCCTGTGCCGCCCTGGGTGAAAATTTTGTTGCTTTCATACAGGGAGAAGTCCATCATCATGGCAAGCGAATCACGGGCAGTAACTGCCGCGGGATTGACGGGATTTAGGAAACGGTTGTTGCGGACGCCTATTCCGACTCCTCCCATGGTCCTGTTGTATGCCGTCCCCTGAGGGAAGAGGTCTCCCACTCCGAAGATGGAATAGGGTGCATATCCGGTATGCGTGCCGCCGTCTGCGAGAGCAGTGATGCCCGCAGCTGCCAGCAGCCCGACCGTAAGGACGGCCTTATGAAAGATGTTTCCCGACATAATCGTCAGTCATTATAGCCAAACCCATCAATACCAGATTCGAAACGACAAAGATGGAGTTTTTCATTCGTTTAGCAAAATAAATGGCGTCGCCGCCGGTGAAGAGCAGAATGTTGTCCGGCCTGCGGCGGGCATAACCCTCAACTTCAAACAGCATGCCCGAAATCACGCCGGCCTCAATCCCGGACTCTATGTCCTGACCCGTTTCGACGACTCTTTCGGGGGTATCTATCAGCGGGAGGGACTTGGAATAACGGTTCAGAGACTTGAAGCGGGTACGGCAGCCCGGCGACACATTGCCTCCCAGATAGCGCCCTTCGGCATCGACGAAGTCCACATTGAGGGTGGTGCCGAAGTCGAAAACCGTGCAGTTCTTGTGCCTGAACAGGAAGCGTGTGGCAACCACCGATGCGGCCCTGTCGTAGCTAAGGTACGAGGGGAGCGCATATCCTGCGAGGATATCCGTATGGTTGTGGTCAAGGAGTATGAGGTGACCGCACTGGGCGCGGAGTTTCTCCTCCCATACCGGGGAAATGTCGCGGACGGAGGCCACCGCCATCACTTCCGGCTTCTCCCTGCCGGTAATGCTGAGGATGAACTCCATCATCTTCTCGCCCTGATAACGGAAGGTCTTGCCGAGGGTCGTTCCCTCGGACCAGGCCGCCTTCAGAGCGGTATTTCCCATTTCTACTACCAGATTTGCCATGAAGGGCAAATTTAACAATTTATTGCAACTTTCTCAGCAGCGAGAGGGCATTTTGAATCGAATCGACCCCCTTTGCCACTATTTTGAGGCGGTTATCCGTCTGTTTGAGGGCGACCTTCCCTTCGGGGAAAGTGTTTATCCTGGCAAGTATGCCCTCGAATACATCAGTCTTGTAGTAAGGCGACAGCGGGTCTCCGACGAAGAAAGCGATGAGCAGGCCGTTCTTGACTATCACCTTTTCGAAGCCTAGCGAGGACCCGAGATTGCGGAGTTTCACCACCCCGAACAGATTCTCCGCTTCTGTGGGAGGAGGACCGAAACGGTCTGCCATCTGGGACAGCAGGGTATCTATGACCTTGTCGGAAGTCATGGCATCCAGCTGCTTGTAAATCCTTATCTTCTCGGCAGTTATATCCATGTAGTCATCGGGTATGAGGGCCGGCTGGTCGGTCTCCACGGTGCAGTCCGCAACGAAGGTTCTGCGCGGGCGGCCACCCGCAATGCCGGTCTCCACCCCGAGCTCTTCCATCGCCTCTGCGAGTATCTTCTGATAAGTCTCGAAGCCCATGTCCATAATGTAGCCGCTCTGCTCGGCTCCGAGCAGATTGCCCGCGCCGCGTATATCCAGATCCTGCATGGCTATGTTGAAGCCGCTTCCGAGGTCGGAGAACTCCTCTATGGCCTTGAGGCGCCGGCGCGCATCATCGGTTATGCTCACAAGTGGCGGCACCACCAGATAGCAGAAGGCCTTGCGGTTGGAGCGCCCCACGCGTCCACGGAGCTGATGCAGGTCGCTCAGACCCACATTCTGGGCCTGATTGATTATTATGGTGTTGGCATTGGGGATGTCGAGCCCGTTCTCTATTATGGTTGTGCAGAGCAGCAGGTCATATTCGCCGTTCATGAAGTCAAGCATGCGGTTCTCCAGCTCCCGTGATTCCATCTTGCCATGCGCGACGCAGATACGCATATCCGGTATCATACGGTGCAGGATATCCTCAATCGAAGGTAGTTCCTCAACCTTGTTGTGCATGAAGAATACCTGCCCTCCCCTGTTGAGTTCGTACTCGATTATGCTCTTTATCTCCTTCTCGTCGAAGTGGATTACCTCGGTCTGTATAGGAATGCGGTTGGGCGGCGGAGTGTTGATAATACTGAGGTCGCGGGCACCCAGCAGGGAGAATTGGAGAGTCCTCGGGATAGGCGTGGCCGTAAGGGTAAGAGTATCTATACCCTCGCGCATGCGGCGGAGTTTCTCCTTCGCGGCAACCCCGAATTTCTGCTCCTCGTCTATTATCAGCAGTCCCAGGTCCTTGAATTCAAAACTGTCCGAGAGGACCTTGTGCGTACCTATCAGTATATCAATGCTGCCCTCGGCAACGGCCTTGCGTATCTGGCTGATTTCCTTAGCGGTGCGCAGGCGGCTCACATAATCCACCGTGCAGGGGAAATCCTTGAGCCGCTGCATGAAGGTCCTGTAATGCTGGAGGGCAAGTATGGTCGTGGGTACCAGGAGCACAACCTGCTTGCTGTCCGACACAGCCTTGAAAGCCGCCCTTACTGCAACTTCGGTCTTACCGAAGCCCACATCTCCGCATATCAGGCGGTCCATGGGGCAGGCTTCCTCCATGTCGTGCTTGACCGCTACGGTAGCCGCCTCCTGATCCGGGGTATCCTCATACATGAACGAAGATTCCAGCTGGTCCTGCAGGTATGTGTCCGCCGAGAAGGCAAAGCCCTTGGAAGCGCGCCGGCGTGCGTACAGTTTGATGAGGTCCTTGGCTATGTCCTTGACCTTGGACTTGGCTCCGTTCTTGAGAGCTGTCCAGGTTTTGGAGCCGAGTTTACCTACCTTGGGAGGCTCGCCGTCGCGGGAAGTAAAGCGGGAAATCTTGTGCAGGGCGTGCACCGACACGAACACCACGTCACCGTCCCTGTAGCTTATCTTGACCACTTCCTTCATGCGGCCGAAGTCATCCTTCATCCTCACCAGACCTCCGAATACTCCTATGCCATGGTCTATATGGACTACGAAATCGCCTATATTTATAGCGCTTAACTCATTGACTGTAAGCTGCTCCGACTTCTCTACCGTACGGCGCAGCGACACTCTGTGGAAACGGTCGAAAATCTCATGGTCGGAATAGCAGCAGACCTTGTCATCCCTGTCTATGAAGCCCGCATGTATGTTCTTCCCTGTGACGAAGCGGGGTACCAGTCCTGCCTCTTCTATAAGTATACTCCGAAGCCTCTCTATCTGGGATTCCTTCTCTCCGTATATATATACGGTATAGCCTTCCTCCATACGGCTCCGGATGTCATCGGAGAGCATTTCGAAGTTCTTGCCGAACACCGGCTGGGGCGAAATGCTAAAGACAACGGCATTGTCAACCGTCACACCTACCGGCTCTTCGAGATGTATGCGCCTGAATCCTTCGAGCCCGGAGACAAAGGGCTTATCCTTATACATGTCGAAGGAATCAAATATCACCATGGTCCCTGCCGGCAGCAGTTCAGTGATGGAACCGGTCATATCCCCCTCCTGCTCCGAGAACAGGTCAGCTACTATCTCTACACTCTCGCACTCCCCCTTGGACAGCTGGGTATTGGGGTCGAAAATGGTAATCTTCTCTATCTCGTCTCCGAAGAAAGACAGACGGTAAGGCTCATTGTAAGAGAAAGAAAATATGTCGATTATCGAACCCCTTACTGCAAACTCACCAGGCTTGGACACGAAGTCCACCCTCTCAAATCCGTTGCCTCCGAGTTTTGCAATAAGCTCCGGGTGAGATATAGACTGGGCCTTACGCAGCCTTATCGTAGCCTTCGAGAGTTTAGACTTGCGGGGGACAGCCTCTTCGAGTGCCTCCGGATAGGTCACAACGAACAGAGCCTCGCTGCCCTTGTAAGACAGTATTTTCTCCAGGGCCGCAGTCCTCTGCACCTCAAGCGACGCCTTATAATTGTTTCTCTCGGTCTTGCGTCCGGATGTGGGCAGGAAGAATACCCTGTCTCCCTCAGTGAGGTTGTAGAGATCAGAGCAACAGTACTCCGCGCTGTCCTTGTCGAGCATGACTATCAGATGCATCACCGGCAAATCAAGCCCGGACACCACAAACCATTTGGCAGAGGCAAACAGCGAGCGGCAGAAAACTTCCCTGGATGAAAGTATCCTGCTGCGAAGTGATTGCGTAGCGCTGCTACTTATCAACATTTATCCCTAAAAATATGTTGATAACCTGTTTATATACCTGTGTAAAACTTATCAATAACCCGGGCCGAAAAATGAAATTTCTTTTATTAACCGTCCTTTTTCAGGTTACAAACTTTGTTTTCAACAGTTTTTGCTTTTGTAATTAATTGTAAAATAGTGACTTATTAATCGTATTAACAATTCAACATACAAATCATAACAATCACTTTATAAAAATAAAAGAAGTATATTTGTATTGTTATATCAATGAAGTGAAATGTCCGATTTCAACCCCCATTCTACAATAGAGGACAAAGATAAGGATTTGGACGGAATAATCAGGCCACAGAGTCTCAAGGATTTTACCGGCCAGGATGAAATCGTCTCAAATCTTGCTGTGTATATCAGTGCCGCCAAAATGCGTGGAGAGGCACTGGATCATGTACTGTTCCACGGTCCTCCCGGTCTGGGTAAGACTACCCTTGCCCATGTAATAGCCAATGAAATGGGGGCCGACCTCAAGGTCTCATCAGGACCGGTACTTGACAGGCCGGGGGATCTTGCCGGACTGCTTACTTCTCTCGAAACCGGAGATATACTCTTCATCGACGAAATACACCGACTCTCCCCTGAAGTGGAGGAGTATCTGTATTCCGCCATGGAGGATTATGTGATTGATATAATGATAGATAAGGGTCCGGGGGCAAGGTCAGTGAGGATAAATCTCAACCCCTTCACTCTGATAGGAGCCACGACCCGCAGCGGTCTTCTGACGGCTCCTCTGAGAGCCCGTTTCGGGATTAACTGCGCAATGGATTATTACGATTTGGATGAGCTTATCCGTATAACCAAGCGCAGTGCCACCATACTCGGAGTAGGTATAGACGATGCTGCGGCAAAGGAGATAGCCCTGCGCAGCCGCGGTACTCCCCGAGTTGTAAATGCGCTGATTCGCAGAGTAAGGGACTTCGCTCAGGTCGAGGGTGAGGGAGTTATAGACATTAAGATTACCAAATACGCCCTGGACCGTCTGCATATAGATACTCTCGGACTAGATGCCATTGACAATAAGATACTTCGTACCATTATAACTACCTTCAAGGGTGGACCCGTGGGCGCAAGTACAATAGCTACTGCAATCAGTGAGGATCAGGGTACATATGAAGAAGTATATGAGCCTTATCTTATAAAAGAAGGTTTCATACTGAGGACTAATAGAGGTAGAGTTGTCACTGAGAAGGCTTATAAGCACCTCGGAATGGATAATTACCTGCCCGATGAGGGGGATACCCTTTTTAGTTTGGGTAAAAATGACTAAACTTGTGAACTTTTGAAAATACATCTGTAATGGCCGACAAATTAATTTCCAAAATTCCTGACGGACCGCTTGAGAAGAAATGGACCAAGCGTAAGTCTGAAATCCATCTTGTCAGTCCCAACAACAAGAGAAAACTGGATATTATCGTAGTGGGGACGGGTCTTGGCGGTGCATCCGCAGCAGCTTCACTCGGTGAGCTGGGATACAATGTCAAGGTTTTCTGTATCAGTGATTCTCCCCGTCGTGCGCACTCGATTGCAGCACAGGGTGGTATCAATGCAGCCAAAAACTACCAGAATGACAACGATTCCATTTACCGTCTTTTCTATGATACCATCAAGGGAGGAGATTATCGTGCAAGGGAAGCCAATGTGTATCGCCTTGCGGAGGTAAGTGCGGCTATTATAGACCAGTGTGTGGCTCAGGGTATTCCCTTTGCACGTGAATACGGCGGATACCTTGCCAACCGTTCGTTCGGCGGTGTGCAGGTAAGCCGTACTTTCTATGCCCGCGGACAAACCGGACAGCAGCTCCTTCTGGGTGCCTATGCTTCCCTCAATAAGGAGATAGCTGCCGGCTCCGTTAAATCCTATCCTCGTCACGAAATGCTTGACCTTGTGATAGTTAACGGTGAGGCTAAGGGTATTATCGCCCGCAATCTCGTGACCGGACAGCTCGAAAGGTTCAGCGCACACGCCGTTATCATTGCTACCGGAGGATACGGCAATACCTATTTCCTTTCAACCAATGCAATGAACAGCAACGGATCTGCGGCTGTACAGTGCTACAAGAAGGGCGCATACTTCGCAAATCCCTGCTTCGCTCAGATACATCCTACCTGTATCCCGGTGCATGGTGACCAGCAGTGCAAACTCACCCTTATGAGTGAGTCTCTGCGTAATGACGGCCGTATCTGGGTGCCTAAGAAACTCGAAGATGTAGAGAAACTTCGCAAGCACGAGATTAAGGCCTCGCAGATACCCGAAGAGGACCGCGATTACTATCTCGAGAGAAGGTATCCGGCCTTCGGTAACCTGGTACCCCGTGACGTGGCATCCCGTGCAGCTAAGGAAAGGTGCGATGCCGGATTCGGAGTCAATGAGACGGGTAAGGCCGTGTTCCTTGATTTCTCCGAAGCTATCCAGCGCCTTGGACACAAGAAGGTAGCCGAGCGTTATGGCAACCTCTTCGAAATGTACGAGAAGATCACCGCTTCTTCCCCCTGGGAGGAGCCTATGATGATTTATCCGGCCATCCACTATACCATGGGAGGTATCTGGGTTGACTACGATCTGCAGACTACTATCCCCGGTCTTTATGCAATAGGTGAGGCTAACTTCTCTGACCACGGTGGAAACCGTCTTGGTGCTTCCGCACTTATGCAGGGTCTCGCAGACGGTTATTTTGTAATCCCTGTTACTATCGGTGATTATCTGTCCAAGAAGTTCGCAGAGCCCAGGACCAGCACCGATATTGCTGAGTTCAATGAGGCAGAAAAGGCAGTACAGGCCCGTATAGATAGGCTTCTGGGTATCAAGGGTACCAAGACCGTAGATTCTATCCACAAAAAACTCGGTAATATAATGTGGGACAAGGTCGGCATGGCCCGCGATGAGAAGGGTCTCAAGGAAGCCATCGCTGAGATTAAGGAACTCAAGAAGGACTTCTACGAGAATGTCAATGTACCCGGCTCACAGTATGAGTTCAATCAGGAGCTTGAGAAGGCCCTGAGGCTCGAAGATTTCTTCGAAATTGGTGAGCTTATGGCCCGTGACGCTCTCAATAGAAGCGAATCCTGCGGTGGACATTTCCGCGTTGAGAGCCAGACTGAGGAAGGCGAAGCCAAGAGGGATGACGCCAACTTCATGTACGTGGCTGCCTGGGAGTACAAGGGTGAGGATAAGGAACCCGAACTCCATAAGGAACCTCTCAAATACGAGTTTATTGAAGTGAAGACCAGAAATTATAAGGAATAGGACAATGGAATTCAACTTGAAGATATGGCGTCAGAAAAACGCCAAGGCTAAGGGCCATTTCGAAACCTATCATATTGAAGGTATTGAAGAGGATGCTTCCTTCCTCGAAATGCTGGATATACTCAACGAACAGCTGATTCGCGAAGGTTGCGATCCTGTGGCAGTGGAGAGAGGCTGCAAGAGCAGCGGACCCGTCTCTTTCGACCATGATTGCCGCGAAGGTATATGCGGTGCCTGTTCCTTATATATAGATGGAAGGGCCCATGGTCCGGACGACCATGTGACTACCTGTCAGCTGTTTATGAGGCACTTTAAGGATGGCGCCACTATCACGGTGGAGCCTTTCCGCAGCGCTGCATTCCCCGTTATCAAGGACCTTGTGGTAGACCGCAGTGCTTTCGATAAGATACTGCAGGCCGGCGGTTTCATCTCCGTACGCACAGGCGCAGCACAGGATGCCAACAATATCCTCATCTCACATGACCAGGCTGAAGAAAGCATGGATGCAGCGGCCTGTGTTGGATGCGGAGCCTGCGTAGCTACCTGTAAGAACGGTTCTGCAATGCTGTTTGTGGCGGCCAGGGTGAGTTCGCTTGCACTCCTGCCTCAGGGACGTCCCGAGGCTCACAGGAGGGCTAAGGCTATGGTGGCTAAGATGGACGAACTCGGATTCGGAAACTGTACCAACACCCGCGCCTGCGAGCTCGAGTGTCCTAAGGGTATCACCGTGGATCACATCGCCCGCCTGAACCGCGAGTTCCTGAAGGCAAAATTCTCTGACTAAGAGTCATTCCGGGCCTAGACCCGGAATCTCTACCAGAGGAAATTATTGAACGGGTAACGCCCGGCATGAATCTCCGCGACCATCTTATAGATGTCCTCGCGGAGTTTCGTTATATTCTCCCTGTTCTTCGCGGAAATGAATATGCAGGGCACCTTCCTCTCCCCTATCCAGAGATCCTTGACCTCCTGCAGGGAGAAGTTCTCACGGCTCTTGGGAGTCAGTGAGAATTCATCGTAAGGCTTATATGTATAGGCATCAGTCTTATTGAATACCAGATAGACAGGCTTATTGCCGGCAGCTATGTCGTGTAGGGTTCTGTCCACTACCTCTATCTGTTCTTCGTAGCCTGGATGCGATATATCCACAACATGCACCAGAATATCCGCCTCTCTCACCTCATCGAGCGTACTCTTGAACGCCTCGATAAGTTGGGTGGGGAGTTTGCGTATGAAACCTACAGTGTCACTCAGCAGGAAGGGGACATTACCTATAACTACCTTGCGCACAGTAGTATCCAGGGTTGCAAATAGCTTGTTTTCTGCGAAGACTTCGGACTTTGACAGGAGGTTCATAAGGGTGCTCTTGCCTACATTAGTGTAGCCTACGAGTGCAAGACGCACCATAGTACCGCGGTTGCTGCGTTGCACTGCCATCTGCCTGTCAACCTTGCGAAGCTGCTCCTTGAGTCGGCTGATCCTTTCGCGTACTATTCGCCTGTCTATCTCTATCTGGGTCTCACCCATACCGCCGCGGGTACCCATGCCTCCCCTCTGCCTCTCAAGGTGAGTCCACATGCCGGCAAGTCTGGGGAGCATATAGTTGAGGCGGGCCAGCTCTACCTGCATCTTGGCGTATGAAGTCTTGGCGCGCTGCGAGAATATTTCGAGTATGAGGCTGGTGCGGTCTATGACAGCGGAAGTTTTGATAACTCTCTCAATATTACGCTGTTGCATCCCGGTGAGTTCGTCGTCGAAGATTACATAATCAATATGATTCTCCTCGCAGTACTCCGAGATTTCCTCAAGTTTACCGCTTCTTATATAGGTAGCCTTGTCAGGCTTGTCCACCCTCTGGATGAACTTCTTATCCCCTATAGCGCCGGCAGTTTCAGCCAGGAATTCCAGCTCATCAAGGTATTCGAGTACCTTGCTCTCTTCGTCATCCTGCTTGATTATGCCGACAAATACGGCCCTGTATTCTTTATTTGCTTCCATCGGGTGATAAAAAAAGCCATCCGGGCGGGACGGCTTTTGATTATAATGTCCGTAGTATTAGCGGAGCTGGAAGTACACGGGGAAGGTGTAGGTAACCTTCACGGCGCGGTCCCTCTGACGTCCGGGCTTCCACTTGGGAGAGCTGGATACGACCCTCACTGCCTCTTTATCAAGTGAAGGATCGACTCCACGGAGGACCTTGACCTGGCTGACGGAACCATCGGTGCCTACGGTGAACTGAAGCATCACACGGCCCTGCACGCCATTCTCCTTAGCAATCTCAGGATATACGAGCCTCTCGTTAACCCACTTTGAGAAGGTATTTGCATCACCTCCCTGGAATGTAGGCTTCTGCTCAACGAGCATGAAGGGGATGGCTTCTTCTTCGACCACTTCCTCTTCAACAGCCTCTACATAGTCCATGATTTCAACGCCGAGGTTGTCATCATCTTCGAGGTTAAGGATGTTGTCGTCAACCTTGATATCATCATCAACGATGTCGATCTGGTCGGAGAGGACGGGAATCTTGGTGATTTCGGGTGGCGGAGGAGGAGTCTCCTGAGTGATGGGAACCATCTCTTCTTCAATGATTTCCTGTACACCTGCATCAAGTGCTGCCACTTTTGCATCCTTGGAAGACCATTCGAATGCAAGGAAGACGACCAGCAGAGCAACGATGAAGCCAACTTCTACGAAGAAGAGGCGCCAGTTGTTCAGGTTAGCCTTGGGTGATTTCTTAACTTCCATATTGTGTGCAATTTTTAAAATCTATCCGAGTTTCAAAGGTAGAAATAATAAATACAAATTCCAATAATTTGCTTTAATAGTGCTAAATTTGCCGAAAAGAGAGCTATGGTACGTTATTTCTGTGAGGATTGCGATTTCAAGTTTAGGCATAAGGCACTCAACAATGCCTGGTACCGTCTTGTAGCCGGAAGCGAGACCCGCAAGCTTGGTGACATCAATGTAATATTCTGCTCTGACAGATATATACTCGATGTCAATGTCAAGTTCCTTGGGCATGATTACTTTACAGATATTATCACTTTTGATTACTGCGAGGGTAACGTGCTCAGCGGAGATCTCTTCATAAGCGTTGATTCGGTCAGGGAGAATGCTCTCTATTACGAGACCGAGTTTGAGGACGAACTCAACAGAGTCCTTGTCCACGGCGTGCTTCATCTCATCGGTTACGACGACCACACTGATGAGCAGACCGCAGTCATGCGGAGTAAGGAGGATTACTACCTCTCTCTCCGCAAGTCCCTTGTCGAAGGATGACAGAGTCTTTCGATATCATAGTAGTAGGAGGAGGTCATGCCGGTATGGAGGCAGCAATGGCCGCCTCAAAGCTCTGTGATTCGGTCCTGCTGGTTACTCCGGATATGCTCGGCTATGCCCGGATGTCCTGTAATCCGGCTGTAGGAGGAATTGCTAAAGGACAGATAGTCAGAGAGATAGATGCGCTTGGAGGATACATGGGGATAGTGACGGATCGTTCTACCCTGCAGTTCCGAATGCTCAATAAATCCAAGGGGCCGGCCATGTGGAGCCCCCGTGCTCAGTGCGACAAAATAGCTTTTTCGCTCAACTGGCGCAGAATTCTCGAAAGTAATTGTAAATTAAGTATTTACGCGGATTTTGTCAAATCTTTCCTCTTTGAGAATTCAAAAATTGCAGGAGTCCTTACCGGTACAGGGGCAATATTTAAGTGTAAAGCCCTTATTTTGACAGCCGGGACCTTCCTTGGAGGAAGACTCTTCATAGGCGAGCACGATTTCGAAGGAGGTCGAATCGGAGAAAAAGCTTCTTATGGTCTGACCGAGCAGCTCGCCGAAAGAGGAATCGTAACCGGTCGTATGAAGACCGGCACTCCCCCGAGGATTGACATTAGTTCGGTAGATACTTCAAAGCTTCCCATCCAACTCGGAGATGAAGAGCCGGCCCGTTTCTCGTTCCTTATGGAACAGTCTTCGGTCCAGAAGAGTGGCGAGCAGATGCCGTGCTTTATCCTCCACACAAACCCTGAAGTCCACGAAATATTGAGAGGCGGCTTCGACCGCTCTCCCCTATTCTCGGGTAAGATTAAGGGAGTCGGCCCGCGTTACTGCCCGAGCATTGAGGACAAACTTAGGGTCTTTCCCGACAACGATGCCCATCAACTTTTCCTCGAGCCCGAGGGTCGAAGTACCAACGAATACTACCTTCAGGGATTCTCGTCATCGCTTCCTCTCGATACTCAGATGGAGGCTCTTCATCATATCAAGGGGCTCGAGAATGTCAGGGTTTTCCGCCCGGCGTATGCTGTCGAATATGACTACTTCGACCCTACCGGGCTATTCCCTACTCTCGAGTCAAGAGTTGTAGAGAATCTCTATCTGGCCGGTCAGGTCAACGGTACTACCGGGTATGAGGAAGCGGCGGCCCAAGGTATAGTTGCAGGTATAAATGCTGCGCTCAAGATTAAGGATAAGGAGCCATTTATTCTGTCGCGCGACTCCTCTTATATAGGAGTGCTGATTGATGATCTCATTACTAAAGGAGTCGATGAGCCCTACCGCATGTTTACCTCCAGGGCAGAATACAGGATACTCCTCAGGCAGGATAATGCAGACCGCAGGCTCACTCCCCTATCGTATAAAATCGGCCTTGCGAGCCAGGATCGTTACGATTTGACTATGCGCAAATACGATGTTGTAGATCGTCTCAAAGCCTTCTGTGAGACTACAAATATTCGCGCTGAGGAGGTGAATCCGTATCTTGAAAGCAAGGGCTCTGCGCAGATTTCCGAGTCCAGAAAGATAGCAGATATAGCTACCAGACCTGAGCTCGCATTGTCAGAAATACTGTCTTTTGTTCCTTGTGGAACACTTCAAAAGTCCTTCGCTGAAGCTCCTTCTGACGAAGAAATTCAGTCGGTAGAAATAGCGATAAAGTACCGCGGATACATCGATAGGGAAGTCTCGATGGCGCAGAAAGTCTCCCGTCTGGAGGATCTCATCATCCCTGAAAATTTCGATTTCGACAAAGTCTCAGGGCTCACTATCGAATGTCGTATGAAGTTCCGCAAGTATCGTCCGCGCACCATAGCGCAGGCTTCTCGGATCTCCGGGGTCTCCCCTGCTGACATCTCTGTCCTCCTAGTTTACTTCGGCCGCTAACAGCGCGCGAGCTTAATAAGTCGCCATCAGGCGACAGGCCGTACCCGGGTGTTTTGTGCTAGCAAAATACGGAAAGGGAGAAAAGGCCAGGGGGCTTGGGGGAGCGTATTGCTCCCCCGTCTAAATAGGGAGGGGCCCGCGACGAAGTCGTGGGAGGGTCCGAGGACTGAAGGTCCGAGGGTGGAAGAACAGTACGCTCCGAACGCTAAGCGGCCGAAAGGAAAACGGAGTAATTAGAGAATCTGAAGGGCGGCTTTGATGATGTCTTCGACCTTGGCGTTGGGATAGACTTTGAGGACGCTCTGGATAGCTTTGGCGACATTGGGCTTGCTGAAGCCGAGCATGACAAGTGCGGCCGAAGCTTCGTCTGCGACGGCGTTACGCTCGGTAGCGAATAAGGCTACGCTGCTATCGGCGTCGCCGAAGCCAAGCATCTTGTCCTTGAGCTCGAGGATCAGGCGCTGTGCGCTCTTGAGACCGAGCCCCTTGATACTTTTGAGCCTTCCGGCATCTTCGGAGAGTATGGCTTCGCGGAATTCGGCTGCGCTCAGAGACGAAAGAATCATCCTGGCGGTCGAAGCCCCCATGCCGGAGACGCTTGTGATGAGTCGGAACAGCTCGCGCTCGTCCTGAGCTGCGAAACCGTAGTCCACCATAGAGCCGTCACGGGTGTTGATCTGCTGCTGGAAATAGATGACAGCGCTGTCTTTGCCTTCGAGCAGAGCGTAAGTCTGCAGGGAAATCTCGGCGAGGTAGCCGATGCCCTGGTTCTCAACCACGACCCGGGTAGGGGAGAGAGAAGCAATCTTGCCGGAAATATAATCTATCATAGCAGGGCAAAAATAGTAAATATTGTGTTAAATTTGCTTGTTCTACTCAATAGTATTCGAAGTGAATAGGGACGTCATACGCGCTATGCTGCCACAGCTGTCACAGACAGTCTATGGCAAGCCCCTCGTGTATCTTGACAACGCAGCCACATCTCTGCGTCCAAAGACTGTGACTCAGAAGTGGGTGGAGATGTCCGAGATAAAGAACGCCAACATCCACAGGGCGGTACACGCGATGGCTTCGATGGCAACCGATGAATACGAGGGGACAAGGCAGGCAGTTGCGGACTTTATTGGAGCACAAAGTGCAGAAAATGTGATATTTACATCCGGCACCACGGCGGCGATAAACCTGCTTGCGTATTCCTTCGGAGAGCTTTGTATACGCGAAGGCGATGAGGTTCTCATCGCGGAAAGCGAGCATCATTCGGATATAGTCCCCTGGCAGCTGCTGTGCGAGCGCAAGAAGGCCCGGATAAAGGTGCTTCCCGTGCTGGATGACGGAAGGCTCGACATTGAGGCACTGCCTTCGCTGATTACTCCGGGCAAAACCAAAATAGCCTGCGTCGCGCAGATATCCAATGTGCTGGGGCTCGTAAATCCGATTGATGAGATAGTCCGCATATGCCATGACAGGGGCTGTCCGGTACTAGTAGACGGAGCCCAGGGAATAGTGCATAACACTGTGAATGTCAACGAGTTGGCCTGTGATTTCTACGCCTTCTCAGGACATAAGCTATATGCGGCTCCCGGCACAGGGGTGTTCTACGTCTCCCCTGACTGGATCCATAAACTTCCACCCTATATGGGCGGCGGAGAAATGATCCAGACCGTAAGTTGGGAGCGTACGAGTTTCGCCGAGCCGCCGCACCGCTTCGAGGCCGGCACTCAAAACTTTGCAGGGGTACCCACGCTGAAGCCGGCAATGGAGTTTGCCGCCATGATGCGGGACAGAGAAACAGAATTGGAGCACAATGCGGTCATACGGTTCGTAAATGATATGCTTGTAGCTGACCGCAGGATTACGCTGTACGGCAGGGGAGTGCCCGGCAAAGACAAGACCGGGATATTTTCTTTCAGCGTGCAAGGTGCTCATCATGAGGATCTTGCGCTGCTGCTTGACAAGATGGGGATAGCGGTGCGCTCAGGACAGATGTGTGCTGAGCCGCTGATGGGGCGCTTTGGCATCACAGGCATGGTGAGGGCGTCGTTTGCGCCTTACAACACAATGCAGGAGGCGGAATACTTTATAGAATCGCTCCGCAAAGCGATATCAATGCTGCAATAAAAATGATTCCGGATCAAGTCCGGAATGACTAAAAAAGGAATAGAGTCAGAATAAGAAACGGAGTCATTCCGGGCAAGCGAAACGAGACCCGGAATCTCCAATAGAAAATATGAGTTTACAGGAAGCAAAGGCAACCGTAGTCGAGGATTTCTCGATGTTCGACGAGTGGCTGGATAAATACGAGTACCTGATTTCTCTGGGTAAGGAGCTGGAGCCCTTCCCGGAGGAGCGTAAGACCGAAGACCGCCTCATAAAGGGCTGCCAGTCAAGGGTTTGGCTGGATTGTGAGGAGAGGGAGGGGAAGCTCTTTTTTGCGGCGGACAGTGACGCCCTGATTACCAAGGGGATAATATCCCTGCTGGTAAAGGTGTATTCGGGCCGCAGCCGGCAGGAAATAGCCGCGGATGATTTCTCCTTCGTGGAGGAGATTGGCCTGAGGGAGAATCTCTCACCCACCCGCGCAGGTGGTCTGGCGGCCATGATAACGACTATTAAAAGGATTGCAGATGGCAAGTGACGAAGTACTGAGCGCACAGGATATAAAGGAGCTCACGCCGCTGTACGATGCGGTAGTGCTGGCTCTCCAGCAGGTGTATGACCCCGAAATCCCGGTCAACATCTACGACCTGGGTCTTATTTACGAGCTGAATATCAATAAGAAGCATGAAGTGTACGTCAAGATGACCTTTACCGCTCCGACCTGCCCTATGGCGGACGAAGTGATGGCGGATGTACGCAGGAGCGTAGAGCTGACCCCCGGGGTAACCGGGTGCGTGATTGACCTGGTATTTGAGCCGCCATGGGACCGCAGCATGCTCTCGGACGAGGCGCGTGTCGCCCTGGGATTCGACCCTGAGTTATGATTTCTGAGCCTCTATACCTTGGCATCGGATCCAATCTCGGAGACAGGGAGGCCAATATCGGCAGGGCAATTGAGCTGCTCTCCGAGGCACTTGGAAGCGAGCCGGTGGCCGTCTCGGGGATGATAGAGACTGCCGCGCAAGGCTTCGACGGGCCGGATTTCCTCAACTGCGCCGTGCGTTTCGACAGCGCTGCAGAGCCGCTGGAGATATTGGACAGATGCCAGGAAGTCGAGCGCCGCATGGGAAGGGGAGAGCACAGGCTCTTTGACGACCAAGGAAACCGGGTATATGAGTCCCGGGTAATAGATATTGACATCCTGATGTACGGAGATAGGCATATTGATACGCCGCGACTCACGATTCCGCATCCCAGGATGACAGAAAGGGACTTTGTGATGGTCCCGCTAAGGCAGATAAAAGATTCCGGATCAAGTCCGGAATGACTATAGAAACAACCAAATTATATCAATATGAGAAGGTTAACAATCGCACTCGCGGCACTGGCCGCAGCCGTTATAGCACTTGCGCCGTCTTGCAAGCGCTACAGTTATGAATCCTGGGAAGGCGACCCCACGGGGGCACGCATCTACACCCTGGACAACGGACTTACCGTCTATGCAATGGTCAACAAGGACCAGCCCCGTATCGACGCGCAGATAGCCGTACGCGTGGGCAGCAAGGACGATCCCCGCGAGACCACAGGCCTTGCACACTATCTTGAGCACCTCATGTTCAAGGGTACCCACCAGTTCGGCACTATGGATTATGAGGCCGAAAAGCTGCTTCTGGATGAGATAGAGGCCCTCTACGAGCAGTATCGTCAGCTCGAAGATCCCGCCGAGAGGGCTGCTGTCTATCACATTATCGACTCTGTCTCACTCGAGGCATCCAAGCTTGCAATCCCCAACGAGTATGACAAGCTCATGGCCGCCATGGGAGCCCGCGGCACCAACGCCTATACCAATTACGATGTGACCTGCTATGTGGAGAATATCCCCTCCAACCAGCTGGAGAACTGGGCCAAGGTGCAGTCGGACCGCTTCGAGAACTTCACAATCCGCCTCTTCCACACAGAGCTCGAGGCAGTTTATGAGGAGTACAACATGTATGCGGCACAGGACCAGACCAAGGCATTCAACGCCCTGTTCGAGGGTCTGTTCCCCGGACACCCGTACAATACCGACGTAATCGGTCTCCCGCAGCACCTCAAGAACCCTTCGATTACCAATGTCAAGAATTACTTCAACAAATGGTATGTCCCCAACAATATGGCGGTTGTGCTTGCCGGTGACTTCGATCCTGACAAGGCGATTAAGATAATTGACAAGTATTTCGGCGGCATGAAGCCTTCAGAGGACCTGGAGAGGCCTGAATATGAGCCCATGGCACCTATTGAGAGCCCTGTAGTGAAGACGGTGCTTGGTAACGAGTCCCCGTTTGTCTATATGGCATGGCGTTTCCCCGGCTCCAACGCTCCCGAGAGCATCATGCTCAGCCTGCTTTCAAGCGTGCTTTACAACGGCGCTGCCGGCCTGGTTGACCTCGATGTCGTGCAGCAGCACAAGGTCCTGGAGATGATGGCAATGGCCGAAGGACTTGCTGACTACAGCGCATTCGTGATGGAGGGCGAGCCCAAAGCCGGTCAGAGTCTTGACGATGTTTGCAACATCTTCCTCGCAGAGCTCGACAAGGTCAAGGCCGGTGATTTCAGCGACGACCTGCTCGAGGCAATTGTCAATAATGTCAAACTGCGCTTCATGCAGGCTACCGAGAGCACAGGCTTCCTCGCCCGCACAGCAGTTAACAACTTTATCAACCAAGAGTCCTGGGAGGATAATGTGGTTAATTATGTAGAGCGCCTCGGTGCTATCACCAAGGAGGATCTCGTAGCGTTCGCCAATGCGAATTTTAGCGACAACTATGTAAGGGTTAATAAGATACAGAAGAAGGACCCGTCCGATTTCAGCATCGCGAAGCCGCAGATCACCCCTATTCATACCAACCGCGATACGACCAGCGCCTTCCTGCGTGAGATTCAGGAGGCTGCCGCAGCCGTGAAGCCCATCGAGCCCGTCTTCATAGACTACGACAAGGACCTCTCCCGCTTCGAGGCAGCAGGTCTCCCTGTGATGTACAAGCAGAATACATCCAACGGCACCTTCAGGCTCTCATTCATGCTCAGGCAGGGCGGCTGGGCCGATCCCGTGATGCCTTACGCAGCCGACTTCTCCGAATTCCTTGGGACTGCAGACAAGAGTGCCGAGGAGGTCAAGACCGCATTCTACCAGCTTGCCTGCCGCTACTCTATCAGTTGCGCAGGACGCAAGACCTGGGTTAATCTCTCAGGACTTGCCGAGAACATGGTCCCCGCTCTGGAACTGCTCGAGAGCGTAATTGCAGAGGCAGTGCCCACCCCTGGCGCCATCGACGGCATGAAGGCTAACGCCCTGCAGGAAAGGGCCAATGCCAAGCACGACCAGAGGAGCAATTTTGCCCGTCTGCAGGAATATGGCCAGTACGGACCCAAGAATCCTTCGACCTCGGAGCTCAGCACCAAGGCAATCAAGGCCCTCACCGAGGAGCAGCTCACCTCGAGGATCAAGTCCATTTTCGATACCGAGCATGAAGTGCTCTATTTCGGCCCCCTCAGCGAGCAGGAACTTGAGCAGGTCCTCGCGGAGCATCACAGGAAGCCCGAAACCCTGGCAAAAGCCAATGACGTGAGGCCCTTCCAGCAGTTGCAGACCCCCGAAGCCGAGGTCTGGGTGGCTCCGTTCGACGCCAACCAGCTCCAGCTCATGGCTATCTCCAACAACGGCGAGCACTTCGATGCCGACAAGGCCCCGATAGCTTCCCTGTACAACAACTACTTCGGCTCGGGCATGAACGGAATAGTGTTCCAGGAGATACGTGAGGCCCGCGGTCTTGCCTATTCGGCCGGCGCTTCATATCAGCAGCCTGCAGACCTTATCGGTACGACCAGCTTCAGCTATCGCATCTACACCCAGAACGACAAGCTTCTCGATGCCCTGCATGCCTTCAAGGACATTATAGAGGATATGCCGGTATCCCCCGCCGCATTTGACATAGCGAAGGAATCCCTGCTCGGCAACCTCCGCACCCAGAGGACTGTGAAATACCAGACCCTCCTGTCGTACCTCGGCGCCTGTGAGAAGGGCCTTGACTATGACCTCAACAAGAAGGTGTACGAAGAGGCTTCCGGGCTCAGCCTGGACGATGTCGCAGCCTTCCAGCAGGAGCAGATAAAGGGCCGCAAGTACCGCGTAATGATACTCGGACGCTTCAGCGATATCGATTTCAAGGCTCTGGAGGAGTTCGGCACGGTTCACAAGCTCAGCACTGAGGACATTTTCGGGTATTAATCACTATCTTTGCGTCCGCTATGACACAAGACGAACTTTTCAAGGTACTCGTAGCACACTGCAAGGAGTACGGTTTTATTTTCCCTTCGAGTGAGATTTACGACGGTCTGGCCGCCGTGTATGACTATGGTCAGATGGGCTCGGAGCTCAAGAACAACATCAAGCAGTACTGGTGGAATGCGATGACCCGCCTCAACGAGAATATCGTGGGCATCGATTCCTGCATATTCATGCACCCCAAGATTTGGGAGGCCTCCGGCCATGTAGGAGCTTTCAACGACCCCCTCATCGACAACAAGGACTCCAAGAAGAGGTACCGTGCCGATGTGCTCATCGAGGACTATCTCGCCAAGATTGAGGACAAGATAGACAAGGAGGTTGCCAAGGGCCGCAAGCGCTTCGGCGAGAGCTTCGACGAGGAGCAGTTCCGTACTACCAACCCCAACGTGCTTCGCGAGAAGGCCAAGTACGACGAGGTCCATGGCCGTTTCCTCAAGGCTCAGAACGAGAACGACCTTGCGGAGTACCGCCAGATAATAGTTGACTGCGGCATAGTCTGCCCCATCAGCGGTACCTGCAACTGGACGGAGGTAAGGCAGTTCAACCTGATGTTCTCCACCTCCATGGGCTCCACCGCAGAGGGAGCCAATACCATCTACCTGCGTCCTGAGACCGCCCAGGGCATTTTCGTCAATTACCTCAACGTCCAGAAGACCGGACGCATGAAGATTCCCTTCGGCATAGCCCAGATAGGCAAGGCCTTCCGCAACGAGATAGTGGCCCGCCAGTTCATCTTCCGTATGAGGGAGTTCGAGCAGATGGAGATGCAGTTCTTCATCAAGCCCGGCACCGAACTCGACT
>CAMZEI010000016.1 GCA_947305815.1 uncultured Bacteroidales bacterium
CGCATGACGCACACGACTATGAGATAGGCCTGAGGCACAACCTGCCTGTGCTCGATATCATCGACGACCACGGCCGCCTCACCCAGGAAGCCCAGATACTCGTCGGCGAAGACCGCTTCGTCGCCCGCAAGAAGATTGTGAAGATGCTGGAGGAAGCCGGCAATCTGGAGAAGATCGAGGAATACACCTCGCCGATAGGATATTCGGAGAGGACCAACGCCGTAATCGAGCCCAAGCTCTCGGCCCAGTGGTTCCTCAAGATGGAAGGCCTTGCCGCCCGCGCCCTCGAAAGCGTCGAGTCAGGTGACGTCGCCCTCATCCCCGACAAATACCGCAACACCTACCGTCACTGGATGGAGAACGTGCGCGACTGGTGCATCTCCCGCCAGCTCTGGTGGGGCCAGCGTATCCCGGCCTGGTACCTGCCCGACGGCAGCGTCGTAGTCGAAGAGACCGCCGAGAAGGCTCTCGAAGCCGCTCAAAAGATCAACCCTGCCCTCACCGCAGCTGACCTGCGTCAGGATGAGGATGTACTGGACACCTGGTTCTCCAGCTGGCTCTGGCCCATCTCGGTATTCGATCCCCAGCTGCCCGGCCATCCTGACCACAAGCCCAACAAGGACCTCGCATACTACTATCCTACCAACGACCTCGTGACCGGACCGGACATCCTGTTCTTCTGGGTGGCGAGGATGATTATGGCAGGCAACGAGTTCATGGACGCGAAGCCTTTCAGCAATGTGTACCTCACCGGCATCGTGCGCGACAAGCTCGGCCGCAAGATGTCCAAGACCCTCGGCAACAGCCCGGATCCCCTCGAGCTTATTGCCAAGTACGGCGCCGACGCAGTGCGTATCGGCATGCTGCTGTGCTCCTCCGCCGGCAATGACATCTTCTACGACGAGTCGCAGATCGAGCAGGGCCGCAACTTCTGCGGCAAGATATGGAACTCCTGGAGGCTTATCAGCGGCTGGCAGGTCGAGCCCAAGCCGCAGGACGCCACCGCCGCAGTCGCGGTGAAATGGTTCGACGCTCTGCTGAGCCGCACCATCGCCACCATCGAGGACCATTACGCCAAGTTCCGCATCTCCGATGCACTGATGACTATATACAAGCTCTTCTGGGATGACTTCTGCTCCTGGTACCTCGAGCTCGTGAAGCCCGCGTACGGCGAATCTATCGACGCCGCAACCTATGAGGCCACCTGCGGGTTCTTCGAGAAACTGCTGCTGCTCATCCATCCCGTGATGCCGTTCATCACCGAGGAGCTGTGGCACGCCATGGCAGAGCGCGGTCCCGAGGAGACCATCATGTACGCACACACTCCTGTCGCCGCAGCATACGATCCCGAGTACCTCGCGGACTTCGACCTCGCGCGCGATATTATAATAGGTATAAGGGGAGTGCGCGCCCAGAAGCAGATTGCACCCAAGGAGGCTCTGAGCATCAGGCTCGAAGGCAAACTCTCCGAGGATCTGTATCCTGTAATACTCAAAGCAGCGAATGTCAAAGAGATAAACGGGGCGGGCGAAAGCGGTGCTTCAGTATCGTTCCTCTGCGGGACGGTTAAGGTCTCCGTCGCCCTCGGCGGCCTCGTGGACCTCTCCGGAGAGAAGGCCAAGATGGAAGCCGATCTGGCATACCAGCAGAAGTTCCTTGCCGGAGTGAGGGCCAAGCTCGCCAACGAGAGCTTCGTCGCCCATGCTCCCGAGGCAGTGGTAGCTAATGAGCGCAAGAAGGAAGCCGATGCGCTGGCCAGGATTGCAGCGCTTGAAGCTTCGCTCAAGTCAATGTAAGCTATATGTTTGTATATAAGTTCCCTACGCGCTATTACGAGGCTGACCCTATGGGAGTCATCCACCATTCGGAGTATATCAGATACTTCGAACTGGGGCGTGACCGCTGGATGGAGAGTCTGGGCTACGGGCTGGACAAATGCCAGGCCCAGGGGCTCGTCTTCCCGGTGGTGAAGCTGGAATGCCGCTACCTCAAGTCCCTCAGGTTCGGAGAGACCGTGACGGTGACGGTGCAGCTGCGTGAGTTCGGGGGAGCGAAAGCCGTCTTCGAGCAGCAGGTTCTGGGCGATGACGGCTCCGTAAGGGCCGAGGGTACGGTGGCGGTCGGGTTCATCGACAGCAATGCCGGCCGAATCTGCCGCTGCCCTGCGGAATTAGCCGAAATATTTAAGCAACAAATAAATAACTAAAGCCATGTTAATTTATCCTTTAGTTTTTGGCACCTGGGAAATAATTCTCATCGTACTCGTAATTCTCCTTATTTTCGGGGGCAAGAAGATCCCCGAGCTCATGAAGGGCCTCGGCAAGGGCGTCAAGAGTTTCAAGGAAGGGATGAATGAGATTGACGAGCAGGTGCAGCAGGATCCCGCGGCGAATGACAAAGAAGAAGGGAAGTAATCCTGGCGATGACCAGATGTCCTTCTGGGACCATCTGGACGTGCTGCGAGGGACCCTCATCCGCTCGCTTGCGTGGCTGTGCGCGTTCACAGCCCTCGGGCTGGCATTCAGGGACCTGCTATTTGAAATAGTCCTGGCGCCGACGCGTCAGGATTTCATTGTTTACAGACTGCTCGGATGGGACTTCGGGATGAGCCTCGTGAACATTGAGATATCCGCCCAGTTCTTCGTGCACCTCAGGGCGGCAGCCGGAGCCGGACTTGTCCTGGCATTTCCGCTGATAATATGGGAGATATGGAAGTTTATCAGGCCCGCTCTATATGAGGGTGAGACCCGTGCGGTGAGGACGGCTTTCCTGCTGTCGTCGCTGCTGTTCTATTTCGGCGTAGTATTTGGCTATCTGGTAGTTCTACCGGTTTGCCTGCAGTTCTTCATGAACTACACTGTATCTCCAGACATAGTCAATACCATCACACTCGGCTCGTATATGGGGTTGTTCACATCGATGGTGCTGCTGATCGGGGTCGTATTCGAATTCCCGGCAGTTCTGTCCATGCTGTCCCGAATCGGGGTGCTGGACCGGGGGACTCTGCGCAAGGGCAGGCGCTATGCCGTGGTGGCCGTACTTATACTGGCAGCGCTCATAACCCCGTCGGATCCGTTCTCCATGATAGTGCTGGCGCTGCCGCTCTACGGACTATATGAGCTCAGCATACTGCTCTGTAAGCCCACCAAAGCCGCATCTGAATGATTTCCCTCGACGACATAACGGTTGCCTACGGGAGTTATGTGCTCCTGGACAAGGTCAACTTCCACATAAGCGACTCAGAGAAGATAGGTCTGGTCGGCCGCAACGGTGCCGGCAAATCCACCCTGCTCAAACTCATCTGCGGCCTGCAGAGCCCGACTTCCGGTCAGGTGGACCTGCCCAAGGGGATTACCATAGGGTACCTCCCCCAGATTATGGAGCACCACCGCGGACGCAGCGTGCTGGAGGAAGTGATGACCGTCTTCGACGAGATGAAGGAGATAGAGTCCCGGATTGCGGATATAACAGACTCGCTCGCGCTACGTACGGACTATGAGTCAAGCGAATACGCAGCACTTATTGAAGAATTGAGTGAGCTAAATGACCGCCTCGCGGTGTCCCATTCTGAGCCGCCGGAGGTGCAGTCGAGGCGCATCCTGGCAGGGCTTGGATTCAAGGACGAAGAGCTTGGCCGGCCTACCGAGACCTTCAGTCAGGGCTGGAACATGCGCATAGAGCTCGCCAAGATACTGCTGCGCAAGCCGCAGGTCCTGCTGCTGGATGAGCCGACCAACCATCTGGACATACTCTCGATTGAATGGCTCGAGGCCTACCTCAAGGCCAGCAGGAGCGCGCTGCTCATGGTCTCGCACGATCGCAGGTTCCTGGACAATGTGACCACCCGCACAATAGAACTGATGCTCGGCCGCATCAACGACTACAAGGTGCCTTATTCGCAGTATCTGGAGCTGAGAGCCGATAGGCTCGCTCAGCAGAATGCGGCTTATGAGAACCAGCAGCGGATGATTCAGAAGACTGAAGCTTTTATTCAGGCATTCCGCTATAAACCCACGAAATCCAATCAAGTACAGTCTCGTATCAAGGCCCTTGACAAGCTCGAACGCATAGAGGTGGACGAGACTGACAACACCTCCCTGAGGGTGAAGTTCCCGCCTGCGAGCAGGACGGGCGATGTGGTGTTCAAGGCAGTGGACCTCACTGCCGGCTACCCGGGCAAGACGGTCTTCAGCGGAGCAGACATCGAGATCAAGAGAGGGGAGAAGGTGGCCTTCGTCGGACGCAACGGCGAGGGCAAGACTACCCTCATGCGCATCATCTCGGGGGAGCTGCAGCCCCTTGCCGGCGAAGCTAAAGTAGGACATAATGTAAACCTGGGTTACTACGCCCAGAATCAAGAAGATATACTAGATAATTCTCTCACCGTTTACGAGACCCTGGAGCATATTGCGACCGGGGAAATGCGCTCGCGCCTGAGGGATCTGCTGGCGCAGTTCCTGTTCCGCGGAGCCGACATTGACAAGAAGGTCTCGGTACTCAGCGGCGGCGAGAGGGCGCGCCTGGGCATGGCTAAGCTCATGCTTCGCAGCCACAATGTCCTCGCTCTCGATGAGCCCACCAACCACATGGACATCAAGTCCAAGGACATACTCCGCGAGGCCCTGAAGGCATTTGACGGCACTCTGATGGTGGTTTCGCATGACAGGGACTTCCTGGAGGGGCTTGTGGACAAGGTTTACGAGTTCGGCGACGGGCGAGTAAGAGAGCACCTGGGCGGCATTTCGGATTTCCTCGAGCGCAAGAGGCTGGAGAGCCTGCAGGAGCTTGAGAGGGGAGCCGCAGCTAAAGTCGAAGTCGCGGCACCTAAGGGCGCTCAGGACTTCAGCGTCATGAAGGCTAAGAGCAAGGAGCAGAAGAAAAAGGAGAGTCGCATTGCCTGGCTCGAGTCGGAGATAGGCAAACTCGAGGGTAAAATGGCCGAAATCGAAAAGATTCTGTCGGCTCCGGGAGAGGGTGACGACATCATGGAGCTCACCCGAAGCTATCTGGAGCTCAAAAGAGACCTTGATCCCCTCACAGAGGAGTGGGGAAGCCTCATAGAAGGCATGTAACAAAAATGTTCACAGCTTAAACACTTTTGTTACATTTCTTGTAAGCTAACTGATTTTCAGTAATTTATAATCCGCAAACGGAGCTCGTTCAGAGCTGTAGCAGCGAACCTCTTGATATTGATCTGACGGCTGGATTTGTACTGCCAACGGGAGGTAAAAGTGCCATTCGGGCCCGAAATTCCGACCCAAACAGTGCCTTCGGGATTGCGATCATCGTCTCCTTCGGCGAGTCCGGTGGTTGCAACAGCCCAGGTACTGCCGGTAAGACGACGGACACCCTCCGCCATTGCCGCAGCGACCTCGGAACTTACGACTCCGTGCTCATTTATGAGCTGCGCAGGGACTGCGAGTACCTTCTGCTTGACCTCAATTGCATAGGAAGTGACCGATCCGAGGAAGTATGCGGACGATCCGGACACCGTGGTGAGAAGATGGGCTATCTCTCCGCCCGTGCATGACTCGGCAGCGCTGAGAGTCTCGCACCTTTCCTTTAGCAGACGCCCTACAACAGCCTGTAAACTATCATCCTGCATGGAGTAGATGTAGCTGCCAAGAATCTCCTTCAGGCCTTCCAGACGCTCGGAAATGACCTTCTCAGCCACGGCATGGTCGCAACCATAAGCCGAAAGTCGCAGGCGCACCCCCGTGATGGGGTCGGGGAGGTAGCTCAGATGCAGCCACTCGGGCAGGGCATCCTCCCAGGGGGCAATAAGATTGGACAGGGCAGACTCTGCAATGCCGTAAGTCATTATTGTCTTGTGATATATATCCTCCGTACTAAAGTGCGAGTCTATATCTGAGAGCATATCCCCAAGAGCCCCGGCAGTCTCATAAGGGACCCCCGGCATGGAGTAGAGACGGTGCCCGTCACGGCTTACAATTATGATCGGAGCAGTCCCGAGATGATTGACTATGACCTCGCAATTATCCGGCACCAGAGCCTGATCCAGGTTAATCTGCAAGGCATCCAGGCCTCGGGATGACAGGATACGGCGTATCTCGGCCTCCTGGGCTGCGTCGCGCTTGTACCCCCGGGAGCCCGAAAGCACACGGAGAGACTCGCGGGTGATATCATCCTTAGTTGGACCAAGACCTCCGGTGACAATGATTATATCGTTATCGTTTAATTCTTTATCCAAATTGGAAAGAATAGCGTCGCCATCGTCCCCAAAGGAAACCATGCGACGCACTGCGATGCCCTTGTCCTGCAAGGCGCGGGCTATCATGGAGGAATTGGTATCGACTATCTGGCCAATGAGGATCTCATCCCCGATTGTGCAAATGCAAGCGCTAATCATATCACCTGCAAGATAGCTATATTATTTGAGTTCCTGGAAGCTTCCGTCCTCGAAAAGTACGAGTATTTTGGCAATCCCATGGCTCTGAGGGACCTGCGGAGTTGGTGCAGGTGCAGGCTGAGAAGGCGCCACAGAAGGCTTTACGGGCTCCGGAGCGGGCTTTATGGAGGCAAACAGGTCATCGCCCGGCTCATCATATTCGGATTCGGCAGGGGAGACAGGTGCCTCAGGCAGGGGAGAAGCCTGCTGAACGGGGATGGCAGCAGCAGGCGCGGCCGCATCTTTATACATCCTGCCGCGGCCTGTAATAAGCCAGTCGAGGTTAAGGGTAGGGAAGTTGCGCGCCATGCTCTCGATGAAATCGAAGCCCGGCTTGTTACGACCGGCTATTATATGAGAAACGCTTGCGCGCGCCACACCGAGCCTATCTGCAAGCTGCGCCTGAGTGATATTCTCGGCTGCAAGGAACTGTTGAATTCTGTAATTCATATCTGTAACTTTGTTTACAAAAGTAACAAGAATAAATCATAAAAAGAAGTAATATTTGCAATTTACATTTGTAATCGAGCGAAACTCGAGCCCAGCCTACAGATATGTCTATGGAGCATTACATCCGATTACTTTAGCTAAATAACTGGGTTTCATAATACTTATATATGCTATACTGCCTAAAATACCTGTAATACCGCCCTAATCCACATTTTTTAACCGCTTTATATCAAGTAAATAAGTAATATCAGATAGCTAACTAACTGAGTTTGACCAATATATATTATTATCAAATTATCACCAGAAAAAGTTTCATTTAATAATTGTACTTAGTTTCATTCTCCACCCGATTGTTGCCAAATATTTACATTTGTTTACAATACAACAGTTCAAAATTCACATTTGTTTACATTTCTAACCCCCTTCCTTTTCTCCATAATCAATACTATCTTTGCATAGCTATACGAGCGCCCCACCCTACAGCGCGCGGGACGGCGGACAGCGGAGCGGAATTTGGTTTTCCGGCAAACCTGTCCGGAAAATAAATTCCGGCCGCCCGTCTGGAAGACTCCGCCGACGCGATGGGAAAGGAAAAGAGGTTCCGGGTTGGGCCCGGCACAAGCGGAGCCCTGCCGACGCGATGGGATGGGATGGGATGGGATGGGATGGGATGTTTATAAAGATGGATTATGATACCAGATATAAGGATAAGTGATTACAGCTATGGTCTGGCGGATGAGAGGATAGCCAAATACCCTCTGGAGCGCCGCGACGCTTCCAAGCTGCTGCTATATAAGGACGGCGAGGTAAGCGAGGATATATTCAGAAACCTGGCGGGACACCTCCCTGACAGAGCCCTGATGGTGTTCAACGACACCCGCGTAGTCCCTGCGAGGATGCATTTCAAGCGCGAAAGCGGCGCTATAATAGAGGTATTCTGTCTGGAGCCCGTGGATCCGGTGGAGTATAACCTGGCATTCGCAGCCACGCAGAGCTGCAGCTGGAAATGCGTCATAGGCAACGCCAAACGCTGGAAAGGCGACATCCTGCAATCCATATCCGGCATCCCCGTGAGGGCCGAACTGGTCTCCCGCGACGACAGGACAGGAGTCGTAAGGTTCTCCTGGGACAGCGGCGAAAGCTTCTCAACGGTGCTGGAAAGCTGCGGCAACGTCCCCATCCCGCCGTATCTGGGCCGCGAAACGGAGGCTATAGACCTGGAACGCTACCAGACCCTGTACGCGCATATAAGAGGCTCCGTGGCCGCACCGACGGCTGGCCTCCACTTCACTCCGGAGGTGCTCTCGGACATCGACGCCAGAGGCATCGAAAGGCGCAACGTCTGCCTCCACGTGGGCGCTGGCACCTTCCTGCCGGTCAAGAGCGAATGCATTGCAGGACATCCCATGCACCGCGAGCCGTTCACAGTAAGCATAGACCTGCTCAGGGAGCTGCGCGACTGCGGCCGGCCGGTAGTGGCCGTCGGCACCACCTCGGTCCGCACACTTGAGTCGCTGTACTACATGGGCGTGAAATGCATCGAGACCGGCCGGCCGGAAGATACCCAGCAGTGGGAGCCATACGAGAGGGAGTATCCCTACTCTACAAGCGAAGCTTTAGGTGCAATCGTGAAATACCTTGAACGAGAAGGTCTTGACGCACTCCAAGCCGGCACCCGGATTATAATTGTCCCGGGCTTCCGATTCAGGATAGTCGATGCGCTGGTAACCAACTTCCATCAGCCAGAGAGCACACTGATCCTGCTGGTGTCCGCCTTCGTTGCAGGTGACTGGAGGAGCATCTACGACTACGCCCTCGGCCATGACTTCAGATTCTTAAGTTACGGCGACAGTTCTTTGCTTTATAGAAGGTAATTGCTATTTTTGCATTTATGGACTACGCTAAGTACGACGACATAAGGCCTTACAGTGATGCTGAAGCCGTGGCTGCTTTCAGCCGCATAGGACGCAATCCCTCGCTGCCGGCCATCTCCAAATACCTCTTCCCTCAGAACGGCTTCTGGTATCTGTCGCAGCAGATACGCGCCTGCCAGAGCGTTGACGAGTTCCAGAAGGGTGTGATTGCGAAGGTGGTCGAGGCAATTGTGGACAACAGCTCGTACGGGTTCAGTTACTCCGGCACCGAACATCTGAAGGGGCTGGAGGGCAAGAAGTTCCTCGTAATCAGCAATCACCGCGACATAGTCCTGGACCCCGCGCTGATTGATTACATGTTCTATAAGGAAGGTAAAGAACTACTTGACCTCTGCATAGGCAACAACCTTATAGACAACGGATTCATCAACGACCTGATGCGCTCCAACCGCATGGTTATAGTGCACCGCGGGATATCTTCCAAGGAGCTGTACGAATCCTCTCTCCACCTCTCCGGATACATACGCGATGTGATTACTTCGGGCAACTCGTCGGTCTGGGTAGCCCAGAAGCAGGGCCGTGCCAAGGACGGCATCGACCGCACCTCGCCGACCATACTCAAGATGCTTTCGCTCAGCGGCAGCGGAGATTTCGTGGAGGACTTCGACGCCCTCACCATAGTCCCCATGTGCCTTTCGTACGAATATGAGTCCTGCGACTATCTCAAGACCCGCGAACTCTTCCTCTCAATGGGCGGAGAGTACGTCAAGCGCCGCGGCGAGGACACCAGGAGCATACTGAGCGGCATACGCCAGCAGAAGGGCGGCATCCATCTCGAGATCTGCAAACCAATCTCACGCGAAGAATTAACTGTCATCGCACAGCTGCCTCACAATGAGCGATATAACGCTCTGTCAGCGCTTATCGATTCGCGCATCCGTCCGGCCTACAAGCTCTGGAAGACCAACTATATAGCAGCCGACCTGCTCGCAGGGAACCGCGCCCATCAGGGCAGCATCTATGATTCCCTGGACCTGGCGTCATTCGAGGACTACACCCGTCTGCGCCTGGCAAAAATAGGAAGGCGCCTCGACAAACATCGTGACGCCCTCCGTGATATTTTCAGGCATATCTATGCCAATCCTCTGAGCAACCGCTAGAACGCGAATCCCAGTCCCACATGGAGATTCTCCATGATTCCTCCCAGAGGCACCGGGATACCGTCGATCGTGCCTATACTGCCGAGGAATCCGTCCGTACCCAATACAAGGTTAATAGGGCCTAGCAGCAGGTTCAGCGCTGCACCGTAGCTGGCACCGAAAGTGCCGGCACCGACATTCACGGTAGCGCTCAGTATCCTTGCGGGAGTGATGGTGGCACCAACCCTGAAGTCAAACCAGTTGGCGCAGCGTGCGCTGTGCGCGGTCATGAGGGCCGCAACGCTGAGGCCTTCGTAGAAGGGCATACGGTACTTGGCTCCAATCGCGAAATTCATCGGCATGCCGGTATTGTGGCTGCCTTCGCTGTCAGGCTTGAATGCGAAGGCCTGCTCGAGTTTCTCGAGTGCGCCATCGACGTCCGCCTGAGCCGAACCGTCCTCGTAAGTGACATCTACGCCTTCGAACTGATGCGAGCCGTAGGCGTGTCCGGTGAAATTGTCATCCCAAGAGATGAAACCCAGGTCCGTGATGGACACCATGGTCTCGAGCCCGGGTATGGGGCAGTAGGTGACTCCGAGATCCAGGGCGAATCCTGCGCCACCTATATACGAATCGGACATACCGGCATCTACACGGCTCTCTCCGTCTACAGATACTTGAGCGACGCCGGCAGTACGCAGATACACATCTGAATCTATGCTGATTGAGCTGCCCGAGAGGGTGAGCCTGGAATTGGCAGTGTTGAAGTTGAGATTCTGATGGCCAAGAAGGAAGTGGGCGCGTGCACCGACGGAGAGTTTGTCGGTAAGCTTGAAGGCCAGGCCGTAAGCGAAGTCAGTAAGACCGGTGGCATCGACATAGAAGCCTCCGAGGTCATAAGTGCCCTCGCCGCCCTTCTTGACGAACGCGAATATGTCTCTGGGCACGCTTGCGGTGGCCATTGCGCGCGCGTTGATCTCAAAGGTATGCATGACGGAGCCGTTGGATGCACCTATGGTGATGATGTTGATGTTCTCATCGACACTCAGCGTATTGTGGGCCCTGAGGTTGCCAAGGAACTCGGATGAACTCACGGCGCTGTTCAGACCCGTAACTATCTTGCCGCCCTGCTGGGGATACAGGAAGGATTTCACGCCGAAGTTCATGTTGTGCTGCAAGTCTATGTTGCCCAGCGCAAGGCTGAAGAACGAATCTTCGCTCACCTGCGAAGGGTTGATGCGATAGCCATAGACATAGTTGTCAAGGAAGTATCCGGTCCTGAAGGACTGGGCCGCAGCACCGACGCAAAGGAGTGCGCCAACGCACACTGTTATAATATGTAATCTCTTCATGGCTATTGTAATTCTTCAGGTGAAACACTGATTCCGGCCACGGTTATCGCAAGGTCCGAAAGCTCTATGTAATCGGTTTTCTTGAGAGGCTGTTTGCCCTTGATGACTATCTTGATGACGGGCTTGAGCCAGGCTATTGCCTTGTCGCTGACTGTAGGGGACAGCTGCAGGCTAAACTCGCCGGAGCTTGCCGCACCAATAGCAAACACGCCGCTGCCGGCCTCCTGAGGGACAAGCTTCTTGTCAGCATCGAGAAGCTCCATGGTGACCTCTAGCCCCAGCGGGGAAGTGTTGAGATACTTTCCGGACAGGGTGAAGGCTGCGCCGGACATATAGGATGAAGCTGACGAGAGGTCAATAGGCTCGATGTCAGGGACATACTCCAGATCGCTTCCCAGCTCAAGAGGCATGGTGAGATTGTAATTGACATCCACGGCGTAGTCGGCATCTGCCTCGATTATGGTATCGGATGAGAGCACATGAGCCTTGAAGACTATCTTGAGCTCGTCAGGCAGGTGCTTCAGGAGACTTCCTATATCAGCCTGATGATACTCGGCACCGGCGGGTTTGGAAGCTTCGTACCTGCCCAGATATAAGAGGACGGATTCGGTCCTGGAAGCGCTGGCGGAGTAGGGCAGAGAGACATTCTTCAGGGAAACAGGGGTGCCTTCAACGCCGGCTATGACAGGGACCAGGTCAATATCTGCAGTCATGGGGATACCGAGGTTGGTCTGAATCCCGAGGGTCACGCCCGGATCATAGAAGTCGAATTCAACGTCACGGAACTCCTCAGGGAAGCCCAGGTTCACCGTAGTGCTCTCCTCGAAATCATAGGCTAATACGACGGTAGCCTTGGATATCTTGATTTCGCCCTGCGAATTTGCTATTGAGACTTTAAGATTGGCATTGAAACCGTCCCTTACGGTAGCTATGTCAAGGTTGGAGGAGCCAACGGTTACAGTGCCGCTCACGCCTACTTCACGGATGATGGCGCCGTCCTCGGGGACAACTCCTGCAATCTTTACAAGCTGGACAGGCTCGGAGGATATCTTGCCGCCGACGGCCATTCCCTTGAGGGTAATTACATTGGGCTCAAAGAAGGGAGGGAGCGTGAAAGTGAGGTCGGTGCTGACTGCATCAGCGGGGAGTCCCTGGAAGGTCTCGCTCATCTCGACCATTACATTATCAAGGAGTAACTCCTTGATTTCCACCACTTCGGAGGAAATCCCCTCAATCTTTAGATTAGCTTTCTGATTGATGTTGATTACAAGGTCACTATTGAGATGGACGGTGCCGGATGAAGGAAGATGCTCTATGATAGAGGGATCCAGGAAGTCACTGAGCTGGTGCGTGAAACTGACATCCGCATGGAATCCTGCAAGGGATGAAACCGATGAGAGATCCAGATCATCGGTCAGATTCTCAAGCTGGGCAGAACTCTCATAAGACAGAATCATGGTCCCGTCATCGGCGGTTTTGATGTAGTCGGAGAGTTCTTCGCCGGCCTTGTCCATAATCTCGGACAGGCTGACAGTAAGCGTTTCACTGATTGGGACTGTGATACCGTCTTCGAAAACGGTAACATCCAGGTCGATGTCATCAGTCCGGATATCGTAACGGTCGTCAGGCACACAGGATACGACACCGAGGGCAATTCCGCCAAGCGCAAGGAGCGCAGGCAGTAAATGACGTGTTGCAGAGATTGGTGTTGTCATAAGAATTTCTTTAACGCACCAATTTATATATTTTTATCGACAGTGGTACAAATAAAATGACTAAATTTGTGTCCGCAGGCCCTGTAGGCTCTCAGTTTACAGAAATGGCCTTTTGTTACACAATTTATATTATGTTAAGTTAAGTATTAAGAAAGGCTCCCCTGATGCGAAAGAAACTTGACTTGGTGCTTGAAGGCCTCACTATCGAAAATGTCGCCGCCGAAGGCAAGGCGCTAACCCATACTGCCGACGGCGCGGTGCTCTTCGTGGAGTTCGCAGTCCCCGGTGACGTGGTCGATGTGCGTGTAACAAAAAAGAAAAAGAATTATCTCGAGGGCCGCGTCCTGAGGCTAGTGAGCCCATCTCCGCAGCGTCTGGAGCCGATCTGCCCACATTTCGGTACCTGCGGAGGCTGTAAATGGCAGCCGCTGCCTTATCCCATGCAGCTTCAGGCCAAGCAGCAGCAGGTTTACGACCAGCTGGTGCGCATTGGCCACCTCGATGTCCCCGAGATTAGCCCGATTATTGGCTCTCAGAAGACCGAATACTATCGTAACAAGCTGGAATTCACCTTCTCGGAGCGGCGCTGGATACTCCCTGACGAGGATCCTGAGGGCCTCTCCCCTGCCGAGAAATGCGGCCTGGGCTTCCATGTGGGCAAATATTTCGACAAAGTGCTGGATATCAAGGACTGTCACCTGCAGCGCGACCCGTCCAACGCTATCCGCCTCTTTGTCAAGGACTACGCTCTGAAGCATTCACTCCCCTTCTACAACCTCCGCGAGAGGTACGGGCTCATGCGCGGGATGTTCGTCCGTACGGCCTCTGACGGCGGCGTTATGGTCATAATCTGCTTCGGAGAGAGGGTCCCTGAGATATTCGGACTGTTGGATGCCGTGGCCGAAGCTTTCCCTTCGATAAGTTCGCTTTACTATATCATTAACAATAAGTTAAATGACAGTATAAGTGACCTTGACCCCATACTATACAAGGGCAGCGAGGTCATTTTCGAGGAGATGGAGGGGCTGCGCTTCCGCATAGGTCCGAAGTCCTTCTACCAGACCAATGCTCCCCAGGCCTACGAGCTCTACAAGGTCGCACGGGAGTTCGCCGGACTAAGCGGCGGCGAGGTCGTCTATGACCTCTATACCGGCACAGGCACCATCGCCCAGTTCGTCAGCCGCAGCGCATCCAAGGTAATAGGCATCGAATATGTCCCCGAGGCTATTGCCGACGCAAAGCTCAATGCCGAGGTCAACGGCATCACCAACTGCGAGTTCTTCGCCGGCGACATGAAGGATGTGCTGACCCCCGGCTTCATAGCCGAACACGGCCGTCCGGATGTGATGATTATCGACCCGCCGCGCGCCGGAATGCACCCGGATGTCGTTAAAGTTATACTTGAGGCCTCCCCTGCCAAGATAGTATATGTCAGCTGCAATCCTGCTTCGCAGGCACGCGATTTAGCCATGATGGCAGAGCATTACAAGATAACGGCCGTACAGCCTGTTGACATGTTCCCCCACACGCAGCACGTGGAGAACGTCTGCAAACTCGAACTGCTATGATGGAGGCCTTTATCCCCTACCTCCTGCTGCTCGCAGGACTCGCCCTTATAGTCGGCGGCGCTGACATCCTGGTCGATGGCTCATCATCCATTGCTCGCCGCGCCGGCATCAGCGAATTCGTGATTGGACTCACCATAGTTGGCTTCGGCACTTCCTGTCCTGAGCTGGTAGTGAGTCTCAACGGAGCCATCAAGGGACTTGCCGACATATCGGTGGGCAATGTGGTAGGTTCCAACATTTTCAACACTCTGCTGATACTCGGTGTCACGGCTCTGATCGCCCCCATCCCCATCACGGAGTCCAACCGCCGCACGGACATCCCCGTATGCCTGTTCGTAACCCTCCTCCTGCTCTTCTTCGGCCTCTACAATGCCGATATCAGCAGGCTGGAAGGTATTATTTTTCTGTGCGTTTTCACCGCTTACATTTATTTCTGCTTCAAGACCGGTAAGAGTATTGAAGAGACCGAAGAGGAAGGCGAGGCAGCTAAACCGAAGCCTGTCTGGCTGGCGATAATCCTCACCGTAGCAGGCCTTGCGGCTCTGGTGTTCGGCGGTAAACTGTTCGTAGATGCAGCCACAACCCTGGCTCGCAGCTGGGGTGTGAGCGACAAATTCATCGCCGTTACCCTGCTCGCAGGCGGCACTTCCCTGCCGGAGCTGGCGACCTGTGTCGTCGCGGCATTTAAACACAAAGGTCAGCTGGCGCTGGGTAACATCTTAGGCTCCAACGTTTTCAATATCCTGCTTATACTCGGGACCTCGGCTGTGGTCACCCCTCTGCGCTTCGTTTCCATCTCTGCGGTTGATCTCGCCGTAATGCTTGCAGCCGTCTTGCTGGTGTTCACTTCGTCCTACACCGGCAAGCGCGATCTGCTCGACCGTTTCGACGCTTCCCTACTGTTGCTCGTCGAAGTCGGATACCTCGCCTGGCTGTTTATTACCTTATAATATTATATTATGCGCTCAAGTGCTCTCCTGATTCTGCTGTCAGCCATCATTGTATCATGCAGCCAGCCCGGCGAACAGACCTGCGGCAGGCCTGCGGAAGCACTTGATTGCTCGCTCTGGGAGAAATCGGAGTGGATATCTGTCCCCGACGCCCCCGTGGTGACCGGTCCGGTCAAGGAGAAATCCAACTTCAGGGCCGCCGACGGCGCCAGCTGGTTCGTGCGCAGCGTCGCCAATCCCAAGCCGCTCAAGGAGGTCCGCTGGATGGCCACGGGCCTGGGCGTTTTCAACCTCTATGTCAACGGCCGCCCGGTAGGCGCAGAGATACTAAAGCCAGGATTCACGGATCCGCGCAAGACCAAGATAGCCTTTACCTATGATATAAGTGACGCTGTACAAAAGCGTGCAGGAGAGCAAAATGTATTCTCAGCGCAGCTGACTCCAGGATGGTGGGCGGACAAGATAGTTACCCCCAATAAGCACGATGGCATGGTCGGGCGCAAATGCGCATTCAGGTGCATCATTGAGCTCACCTACGAAGACGGCAGCCGCGAAATAATCGGCACCGACACCCTCTCCTGGAAGGCCGGGATAGCCGGCCCGGTCACCCATGCCGCCATCTTCGACGGCGAGGAGTACGACGCCCGCATCCCCATGGGATATGAGACCGTCACCGACACTCCCGAGCTCAACGAAGAATTCGCCGGAGAGATAGTCCCGACGGGCGGCGCCGAAGTGTATTTCCGCGAGGACCTCGCCATGAAGCCGGTGGAATCCTATGTGTGGAAGGATATCGAAGGCGCTGACAGCACCCGCTTCGGTACCGTCGTGAAGCTCCGCAGCTACTCCCCGGGCCGCACGCTGCGCCTCTCCCCCGGCGAAACCCTCGTCGTGGATTTCGGGCAGAATGCCGCCGCGGTACCGGATTTCGTGTTCAAAGCCGCCGAAGGGACGGTGCTGACCTGCCTCCCCTCCGAGATACTCAATGACGGTGCCGGTGCTCTCTCCCGCGGCATGGACGGCCCTGAAGGCAGCTGCCACCGTCAGAACCTCCGCATACAGGACCATGGACTGAGGCTCGATTATACCTTTGCCGGCAAGGGTTGGGAGCACCACAGGCCCCGCTGCACCTTCTTCGGCTACCGTTATCTCAGCATCACCGCGACAGGCGAAGTCAGCATAAAGGGCATTCAGTCCGTACCCGTGAGTTCCATAACCGCCTCCGGGGAGACCGGCCGCATACGCACCGGCAACGACGATGTCAACCGTCTGCTGGCCAATATTCTATGGGGCCAGAGGTCCAATTACCTCTCAGTCCCCACCGACTGCCCCCAGCGCAACGAGCGCCTCGGCTGGACTGCTGATACTCAGGTATTTGCCGAGACGGGCACCTTCTTCGCGGATACTCGCAGCTTCTTCCACAAATGGATGCGCGACGTGCGCGATGCACAAGGGGTCACCGGCGGGATACCTGGTGTGGCTCCCGTAGCACAGTTCGGCTCCACCACCGGCCACATGATGCGGCTCGGCTGGTCCGATGCCGGCGTAAGAGTCCCCTGGATAGTATGGAAGCAGTTTGGAGACACTACAATAGTCGATGATAACTGGGAGATGATGCGCCGCTTCGTCGCACATGTGGACGAGACCCGCCACGACCACAAGGCAACCGTTGACGAAAATGGCGACTTCCAATGGGCGGACTGGCTAAGCTACGAGCCTCTTGAGAGCTACAGCAAGATAGGCCTCACCCCCAAGGACGCCGCCGGCAAGCGCCATCCCCTCCCCGAGACGCTTGACTACTGGAACTACCTCGGCGCCTGCTACTGGCTCCTCGATGCCTCCATGATGCGCGACATGGCCGCCGCTACCGGCCGGGACGCCGCAGAATACGACGCCATGGCCTCCAGGGCCAGGGAGTACATTCTGGACCTTTTCCTTCGAGAGGACGGCAGCTTCCGCACGGAAATACTCAATACCATGCAGACTCCCGCCCTCTTCGCACTGCGCTGCGGCCTGCTGGAAGGACAGGCCCGCGAGGCGGCAATCCGGCGCCTGAGGGACAATTTCGCAGCCCATGAAGGCTGCCTTCAGACCGGCTTCCTCGGCACCTCGATACTGATGCAGACCCTTACCGACAACGGCATGGCCGACATTGCCTGGGAGCTTCTGCTCCAGCACCGCAATCCCAGCTGGCTCTACAGCGTTGACAACGGAGCCACTACCATCTGGGAGCGCTGGAACAGCTATACTACTCATGACGGCATGGGCCCCAAGGGCATGAACAGCTTCAACCACTACGCCTACGGCTGCGTCGGAGAGTGGATTTGGGAGACCGCTGCAGGCATAGCAGCCGACTCCGCAGACCCGGGATTCCATCATATTATTATGAAGCCCGTACCGGACAGGCGACTTGGCAGCCTCCAGGCCGAATACAATTCCGCCGCAGGCCTGATTAAGAGTGCCTGGCACTATGAAGGCGAGAGCTGGATATGGGATTTCTGCATCCCCGATGGCGCTACCGCCTCCGTTACCCTCCCCGGCGAGACTCTCACCACCCAGTACGGCCCCGGCACTTATCATATCGAGCAGGGACCGCGATTCTGCATAACTGACTTCGGCGCCGTGGCTGACAGCACCTTGCTGCAGACCGAGGCCATCCAGAGGACCATAGACGAGGCTGCGGCCCATGGCGGCACAGTCGTCATCCCTGCGGGCGTGTGGCTCTCAGGAGCGCTGTTCTTTGGGCCCGGCACGCAGCTGTATCTGGATGAGGGCGCTGTACTCAAGGGCAGCACCGATACCTGGGACTTCCCCGATGTGCCCGTACATATCGAAGGCGTACTGCAGCCCTATGCCGCCGCCCTCGTCAACGCTGACGGCTGCGACGGCTTCTCAATCCGCGGCCTCGGCACCCTTGACGGCAATGGCGCTCCCTACTGGGATGCGTTCTGGGCTCGCCGCAAGGAGAATCCCAAGTGCACCAACCTGGAAGTCCGCCGTCCCCGTATGGTCTCAATCAGCCACTCCCGAGACATACGCATCGAAGGCGTAAAGCTGCGCAATTCGGCATTCTGGAACATACATCTATATAAATGCCGCGACATAGAGATTTGCGGCGTGGACATCTACGCCCCCATTAAGCCGGTCAAGGCCCCTTCATCGGACGGAATTGACCTTGACGCCTGCTCGGATGTGCATATCGCAGGGTGCAGCATTGCTACCGGCGACGATCTCATTGCCCTTAAGGGCGGCAAGGGCCCGCGGGCGGACAAGAGCCGCGACAACGGCACGAATTCCAATATCCTTATCGAGGACTGCAAATTCGGGCACGGCCCCGGAGTGCTTGTATTCGGCAGCGAATGTATTGGCGCCAAGCATGTCACGATGCGTCGCTGCAAGGTTAAAAAGAACGACCGCCTTCTCTGGCTCAAGATGCGCCCCGACACCCCGCAGCATTTCTCAGATATTGTAATTGAAGGAGTTAAGGGAGATGTGCACAACATAGTGTACGCCAAGCCATGGACTCAGTTCTTCGATCTTGGCGGCGCTAAGAAAATACCTATGTCCTATGCAGACAACATAGAGATACGGGACTGCAAGCTCAAATGCCGCCACCGCCGCAATATCACCGAGGCCCCGGACCAATATGAAATCACCAATCTGCGTTTTAGCGGCAATAAACTCAGCTGGAAATACAACAAGGACGAGAGCAAGGTGAAGCCATACACCCTGCCAGACCCGCTGGTATTTGCCGACAGCAGCGCAGTAAGCACCCCCGAGGACTGGCAGCGCCGCAGGCAGGAGATCCTGGAGCTCTTCCAGACGGAAATGTACGGGCAGATGCCTCCGGCCGGCGAGGTTTTCCTCGAGACCACGGAGGGGCGAACGCCCCAGGACGACTACGCGCTGCGCAAACGCGTCCGCATGACATTCCGCCAGGATGGCAGAGGCCCCCACATGGACTGGCTGATACTCTACCCTGCTGGAGCCAAAGGGCCCTGCCCTGCAATACTCTCGCTCAATTATTACGGCAACGACTCCATATACACCCAGAAGCGCTTCCCCGTCCCCATGAAGGAAATCGCAGGGCGCGGTTATGCCTATGTCACAGCCTGTTACGAGGACGTCTCCCCTGACCCGGAGGATGTCGAGGAGCCGGAGGAGCAGCGGACCGCAGCCCGCGCCGGAGTCTATGAGCTCTGGGATCTTTCGTGCACGACGGGCTCGATTATGGCCTGGGCCTGGGCCCTTTGCCGCGGCATGGACATGCTGCAGCAGGACCCCGCCATCGATCCCGCAAGAGTGGTGCTTACAGGCAGTTCCAGGCTAGCCAAGGCGGCCATGCTCTCCGCTGCCTTCGATGAGCGCTTCCCTGTAGTAGTCCTTAACCAGACCGGCGGAGGCGGCGTGCCGCTGTCGAAGCGCAATTTCGGCGAGTTCGTCTCTTCAGAGGTGGAGCACTATGGCTATTGGTGGTGCCGCGAGTTCGCCAAATGGGCAGGTAAAGAGGCATCCATGCCTTTCGACCAGCACATGCTGCTTGCCTGCATAGCACCGAGGCGCCTTCTGGTCGAAGGCTTCAACAATCCCTGGTTCGACACTTACGGCGAGTTCCTCTCTCTGAAGGCCGCCTCGCCGGTATGGAGCTTCCTTGGCGCCGAGGGACTGCCGGAGGTGGATTTCCCCGCCAATGACGATACCTCAGCCATCGGCAGCACGCTTGGATATGTCAGGCGCGACGGACAGCACGGCATCGACGATGCCGACTGGGGGTGGCTGATGGATTTCGCCGGATTCTAGAAATTAAGTCCCAGAGAGACAGTGGCAGCGCCGTACAGAGCGGCGTTGGAGCTGACCGCGGACGCATTGAGCGTCGGGTTGTCCAGGGTAGCGCGCACGGCGAGCGCCATGTCGATGCTGTAGCGGCGGCTCAGGGCCCAGCGGTGTCCAACGCCGAGTGAAGCCATGGAAATCATGTGGCTGAGCTCAATGTCTCTTAGTCCCACGCCGCCTTCTCCATAGATGAATGCTCCGTCATTACACACACCCTTGAATGCATATGTAGCCCTGGCAAGCAGAGGGATTACCCTGATGTTGTCTTCGACGCCGACCAGTCCGGTACGCACTCCGAGGCAGAAGCGATCGCTGAGATTGAATCCCACACCGGCGAGGAACTCGGCATTGAAATAATACTTGAAGAACGAACTGTTGTCGGCAACCCTGGAGCCTTCCGCATCCAGATAGTTGAAGTCCCTGAGATTCCAGAATGTAGCTGTTGCGCCCCACTCTATGCTGTACTGCATTGCGGGCACCTCGCCGGAGCGCGCATGTGCGGCCGGTGCAATTAGGACGAGAGTCAAAAGAAGTACAAGGGTCCTGCGCATGATCAGAATACGTAAAGGATTGAGAGTTGGGGATATATCACGGAGACAAGTCCGTTGCGGTACAGGGAGACTTCAAAGCCTGAAGGGTTGTCCTCATTGCGGTCGAGGAACACTCCCCCTTCGATGGTCCAGCTCAGATTTAGGGCTATATGGCGGGGGAACTCAACCCTACAGCCTGCAGTTGCGGAGGCGCATGCCACGGCCCCGAAATTTCCGGACAGGTACTTCTGGAAGTCAGTATGGATATATGGCTCGAACTCACGGACATAACCCAGGGTCACGCCCGGGCCGATATAGAAGTTGTAATCCAGTCCATCCCGGCTGAGGGTCTTGAATACCTTGTTGTGTGAGTAATTGAACTTGTAGCCGGGGAACAGGCATCGTCCCATGGGCAGGCCATAGATGTCAGTGTATGCCGTATAGGAGTTGAAGGTGTCGGCAGAGGAGGATGTCTCGAGTACAAGTCCGAAGCCCTTGGGAGAATTAAACACTCCAAATGACGAGCCGCCCCTTGCCATGGTGACGTTGCCCAGCAATGCTGCAGCAACGGCGGCAGATAGTATAATAAGCCTTTTCACGATTCAGTTTTAACACTGCAAGATACTGAATATATTTGAATATTGGGCTAGAAATCTTAACTTAGCAAGCCCAATGACCAAGACCTTAAACCTATGTCAGTAGAAATCAAGCCGGTACTCACGCATTCCGACAGGAAGAAGTTTGTGCGCTTCCCCGAGAGCCTCTATCGCGGCAACAAGTACTACACTCCCTTCCTCGAGTTCGACCAGATGGATACCCTGGATCCTGCCAAGAATCCTTCTTCGGCCTTCTGCCGTTCGGAGCTTTACCTCGCATACAAGGACGGGAAGCTCGTCGGCAGAGTTGCGGCCATAATCAATGACCGTGCCAACGAGCAGTGGGACCACAAAGAGGTGCGCTTCGGCTGGCTTGACTTCATAGATGACCCCGAGGTCTCCAAGACTCTGATAAACAAGGTTATAGAGTTTGGCAAAGCGAACGGTATGGAATACGCCGTAGGGCCCCTCGGATTTACCGACTTTGACCCCGAAGGCATGCTTGTGGAGGGATATGACCAGCTCTGCACCATGGCGCTCATATACAACCATCCTTATTATGTAAAGCATATCGAGGACCTGGGATTCACCAAGGACGCCGACTGGCTGGAGTACAAGATTTACATCCCCGAAGTCTTCCCAGAGCGCTATGCACGCGTTTCCAAGATTATCAAGGAGCGCAGCAATGTCCACCTCAAGCCTCTCACCCGCCGCATCATACGCCGCGAGAACTATGGGCAAAAGGTCTTCGACCTTATCAACGAGACCTACAAGGACCTCTATAATTTCACTGTCCTCCCCCAGGACATGGCGGACAAGTACCTCGGCTTTTACCTCAGCGTGCTCGACCCCAAATACCTCACCATGGTGGAGAACGACAAGGACGAGCTGGTGGGCTTCGGCATCATCATGCCTTCGATTATCAGGGCACTGCAGAAGAGCCGCGGCCGCCTTTTCCCCTTCGGCTGGTGGCATCTGCTCAAGTCCCTCTTCATCAAGCACGAGGAGGGCGTGGAACTGCTCCTGATGGGCGTGAGGCAGGATTACCGCAACAGCGGTCTTACTTCACTTATATTCGCAGATATGTTCACCAAGCTCAGCAAGGCCGGTTTCAAATGGGCCGAATCCAACGCCGAGCTTGAGGAAAACACCGCCATCCAGTCTGTCTGGCAGGGCTTTGAGTTCGAACAGAAGAAGCGTCGCCGCTCCTACAAGAAAGCCATATAGCGATGAACGGCATGCTCCCTCCCCTCCCCGAAAGGATGCGTCCCCGCAGTCTGCAGGACTATGTGGGTCAGCAGCATCTCGTGGGCGAAGGGTGCATACTGCGCAACATGATAGAGAGCGGGAATATCTCCTCGTTCATACTGTGGGGCCCTCCCGGAGTCGGCAAGACCACTCTCGCGCGCATAATAGCCGAGACCCTTGAAAGAGATTTCTACACCCTGTCGGCAGTCAGCTCGGGCGTGGGTGACGTCCGTAAGGTAATTGACGCGGCGAAGTCCAAGTCCCTGTTTTCCAATGCAGCAGCCCCCATACTCTTCATAGACGAGATCCACCGCTTCAACAAAGCCCAGCAGGATGCACTGCTCGGCGCCGTCGAGGCAGGTACGGTAGTGCTGATTGGCGCGACTACGGAGAATCCATCCTTCGAGGTGATTACCCCCCTGCTATCGCGCTGTCAGGTGTATGTCCTGCGCAGCCTTGAGGCCGCTGACCTGCAGACTCTGCTGGACAGGGCACTGCGTGAGGATACCATACTTAAGACACGCGATATCGAAGTCCGCGAGAGCGAGGCCCTCTTCCGCCAGAGCGGAGGCGACGGCCGCAAGCTCCTCAATATCCTGGAGCTCGTGATTGACTCTCAGGCAGGGCGCGACAAGGTCGTTATCGACAACAAGGCCGTCACCGAATGTCTGCAGGAGAATGTCGCCATCTACGACAAGGATGGCGAGATGCATTATGACATCATCTCGGCCTTCATCAAGAGCATCCGGGGGTCCGATCCCAACGCGGCCATATACTGGCTTGCAAGGATGCTGGACGGCGGCGAAGACCCCCTCTTCATAGCACGCAGACTCTGCCTCAGCGCATCGGAGGATGTAGGACTCGCTAATCCTAATGCCCTGCTGCTCGCTAATGCTACATTCCAGGTAGTTGGTCAGATAGGTATGCCCGAGGCCCGCATCCCGCTTGCCGAATGTACGGTCTATCTGGCCTCCTCCCCCAAGAGCAACGCATCCTATCTGGCCATTGAGAAGGCCCTGAAGGTCGCTCACGAGGACCAGACCCGCACAGTCCCTCTGCACCTTCGCAACGCCCCTACGAAGCTCATGTCCGATCTGGGCTACTCCGACGGCTATAAGTACGCCCATGACTTCCCCGGCCACTTCGTGGACCAGGAATTCATGCCCGCCGGCCTCGAAGGCACGGTCTTCTACGACCCCGCCCCCAACCGCCACGAGGACACCCTCAAGGCATACTTGCTTGCCTGTTGGCCGAAATATTACACCAAGTAGTCCCTGTAATAGTCATTCCAGCCCGGGGAGGGCTAGCTGCGGCGGAAGAGGCAGCTGATGCCGTGAATGCCGAGGAGTTTGGTGAGGTGGCCCAGTTTCCATTCGAGAGGGAAGCCGGGGATTAAGAAGAGGCGGAAGCGGTTCTCGGGATAAATTGCAAGATATTTGCGCCGAGGAAGCGCAAACGAATTGATCTGCACTTCGGCTTTCATGGCGGAGATGGCCCAACGGTACTTGCGGTCGAGGTCATTCGCCTCCATGAAATCCATAATAACTGACAGGTTTTCTCCAAGCAGGTATGCCAATCCGCGTACCCCTGCGAGCTTACAGGTACTGCCGTCGTGGAGGCGATAGGTGTAAAGGGGCTCCGGGACAAAGGCCACTTTGGAGGCGAAATGGAATATCTGGGCAAGCACCACCTTGTCTTCACCGATATTGGCGACCGGCTGGAACTCGACCTTGCCATACAGACTTCCGCGCACAAGCTTGTTCCAAGGGTAGGCCGGTATGCTGCCATAGAGGATTGCAGCAAAGGGGTCCATGCCGGGACGACGGCAGCCGCGGCCGTAATTGATGACACCTTCGTTAAGGATATGGTAGTCGCATACTACTATATCCGCTCCGGTCTCCCTTGCCTTGGAGAGCAGGGTCTCATAGAGATTCTTCGAGGGGTAGTCATCGCTGTCGCAATGGATGATGTATTCCCCCGTCGCGGCGCTCACTCCCCTGTCGCGGCTGAAAGCCTGCCCGCGATTGACTTCGTTGTGAAGGATCTTGACCTGGCTGCGGCGCGCGGGATAGTCCTCAAGGACCCGGTTCAAAATTTCGATTGAAGCGTCCGGCGAGCAGTCATCGACGAAGATGTACTCGAGGTCCTCCAGAGTCTGCTCGAAGAGGCAGCGGGCGCATTGCTCGATGAACTTCTCGACATTGTAGACTAGTATTATAACACTGACAGCTGGCTTCATTGTATTCTCTTTTTATTGAGATTCCGGGTCGCGCTTCGCTTGCCCGGAATGACT
>CAMZEI010000017.1 GCA_947305815.1 uncultured Bacteroidales bacterium
AACGGTGATTTCGCAGGTGGCGGTGAACTGACCGGCCTTGGCGGTAATAGTTGCGGTACCTACTGCGACTGCTGTCACGACACCGCCCGCTACGGAAGCTACTGCAGAATTGCTGCTGGACCAGGTGACGGTCTTGTCGGTAGCGTTGGCAGGCTCCACGGTTGCGGTCAGGGTGACGGTCGAGCCTACTGCGACGGTTGCTGAAGGGAAATCAAGGGAGATGCCGCTGACGGGTACGACCGGCTTGGTAACGGTCACCACGCAGGCTGCGGTCTTGCCGCCTGCAGTTGCGGTGATATTGGCTGTACCTTCGCCGACTGCCTTGACCTTGCCGCCATCAACGGTGGCAACAGCGGTGTTGCTGCTGGCCCAGGTGACGGTCTTGTCTGTGGCATTGTCAGGCTTCACCGTAGCCGTAAGAGTGACGGACTGGCCTATCTCCAGCTGGGCGGTAGGCAGGTCGAGAGACACCTCGGCGACGGGGATGTCGGCAGGCTTGCTGACAGTTACGGAGCAGCTTGCTTTCTTGTCGCCGGCAGTAGCCGTGACGGTAGCAGAGCCGGGGGCAACAGCCGTGACGACGCCGCCTGAGACGGTTGCGACCTCAGGGTTGGAACTTGCCCAGGTGACGGATTTGTTGCTGGCGTTATCGGGCTTGACCGTAGCCTTGAGGGTTGCCGTCTCACCCACAGAGAGGGTTACGGAAGGCTTATCGAGGGTTACGGACTGTACTTCGACGGTTGCAGGCTCGTCCTCTTCGCAGGATGTGAAAGCGAAAACGGAGAGGGCTGCGAACATAAGAACTGTGGTTAGTTTCTTCATAACTGTCTGGCTATTTTTGTCGGATACAAAAATAAATAGAAATTCCGGAGCCTCGGACGCCCGCGTAAAAACGGGAAACAATACATTGTTTCGGGAAGGGTCTATTTATTGAGTATCAGTAAAATAAATGTTTTTAATAACTAATTTCGGGAAAGATAACGGCTTAAAAAATGCGCTTATAGTTTAGAAATGATGTCATTGAACTCCTCCTCCGGTATGGCAAGCCGGGCTTTGAGTATGGACCTCAGGTTATATACCGTCTTGACCGAACATTGCAGCATATCAGCTATTTCCGCACTGTCTTCCATGCCCAGCTTGACCAGCGCGAGGATGCGCAGCTCGTTGTTGAGTATCTCCGTCTTCTTGGGCACTATCCTCTCCTCGGGCTTGAGGCAGGAGTTGACCGTTTCGATGAAATCCGGGAATATGTCCACGAACGCGCTGTCGAAGTTTTTGAATAGCTCGCGCCTTTCCTCCGAGGCCATGTCGCCCGCAGGGCTCGTGAGCTCGAGGGCCTGATCCACATGACCGCGGCGCAGGGTCGAATGTATCCTCGTGCGGAACACATCCAGGCGCTTCATATACGATGAATAAAGCCCGAATACCACACCTATATAACTCTTCGCTATCTTGCCTGAGCGCAGGAGGCTCTCGTAGAGGCGCGAGAGCTTTTCCCTGTCATGCACTACCCGCAGGATCGAGAGAAGCAGGGCCGCGGCAAGCAGCGAGATGAGCGCTATTGCCAGTATAAGCATTTGGTTCTTGCCCCGCAGGAGCCTGGCATCGCGCTCGTTGATCTTGATGGCCTGCTCGCCGCCCTCAAGCATGCGCTTGCGAGAGCCGAAGCGCTGCACCGAGGCGTAATAGGCATCGGAGACCTTCTTGGCCGCACGGACGTGGTTGTAGTCGCTGAGTATCGCCTCCACACGGAGCAGCGATGCTATATCGTACTTACTGTTGTTTACCTCTATAATAGCACACTTCAGCAGGTCATCCACCGCCTCACCCGTCAGCTCATTCTCATAATAATAGGATATCATGAAGCGGTCGTAGAGGGCGGTCGCGTAATCCGTAGAGAGCGAATCCTCTATGACGCGCATTCGGACTGCGTTGTAGCGGCGGGCGGCATCGTAATTACCGGCCCTCGCCTCACGCCTCTCTATGTTATGGAGGAAACGCAGGTCCATGGTATCCGCAACGGCAAGCAGCGAATCTCGATACATGTCGTAGCGGTGCCGGTACTCGTCCCTGAATTCCTTAGGCTCCTCAAGCGAAGTGCACAGACCGTGATAGAGAGAGGCCCAGGCACTGTAATAAGGTACAAGCTGTCCACGTTTAAGCGTCTGACGCGGGACACTGGAGAGGACCTCGCGGGACTCCATGAAGAAGCCTCCGGAGGTAAGCAGTTCTGAGACTTGAAGTGCGGCGCTGAAGCGCAGCAAATCAAGCCCCGAAGCCCTTGCGGTGCGCCCGGCCTCCGTTGCATAAACGATAGCGGAATCTACATCGTAAGACGAATACAGGTCCGCGATTGTGCGGCAGATCCCTATGTGCGAGACATCAGTGGCACCCGGGAGTTGCTGCTTCCAATCGTCGATGCGAGCCTCCAGACGGGAGGCATAGACATCCGTACTGTCGAGCTTTGTGAGCAGCTCGGAGAGCAGGTCCGCCGTCCTGTCGGTATGAGGCATCGCCTCCTCCCCCCGGCCGCAGGAAAGTGCCAGAGACAGGGCTGAGACGGACAAAATGCCAAAAATGCGTTTCATGCCTACAAAGGTATAAAAACCACCAAAAAATAGCAAGTTGCAAGTCTTTTAATTTCCCGAATATCGTTTTTAAAAACATTTATTTAATTGATTATCAGTTTTTAAACCATTCCCGAAACGTATAGCCCTTTCCCGATTTTGCAACGATTCTTTTCCAAGTCGTTATTCTGTATATTTTTGTATCAAAAATATGTAGCACTAAAATGAACGACAAGAAAGCACTCAAGTTCCTGATTCTTATCGCAATCGCTATTGTAGCGACGGCTTCCTCCCCTGCGAGCAAGCCAAGCCACGACAGCGGCAAGACTCTAAGGGTTCTCTACTGGAACATCCAGAACGGAATGTGGTCCGGACAGCCCGACAACTACGACAAGTTCGTCGAATGGGTCAAGTCCTGGGACCCCGACATCTGCATATTCGCCGAGGCCGGCACGATATACTACAACGGCACCCACGAACACATGCCCCACGAGGAGCGTTACCTCCCCGCGCACTGGGATGAGCTCTGCGCACGCTGGGGACACACGCACAGCATGTCGACCCCGCGCCGTAAGTCCACTTCCACTCCCTTCGGCTGGACCAACTATCCCCAGTGCGTCACTTCCAAGTATCCGCTGGACACCGTCCTGATAGCGAGGGGCCCCAAGGACAGCGTGATAGTGAACTACAGCGGCTGGTTCCGGGTCCAGGTGCCCGGAGTGGAGAAGCCCCTCAACATAGTGTCCGTCCACCTCAAGCACGGCAAGTACGGCTACGGCGTGCCTCATGACAAGCGCAATGAGAGCGCAGAGAGGTACGAAGGCGAGGCGCACCGCATCAAGGAGCTCACCTGCATACTCAACCAGACCGTCCGCACCACCGAGAACCCGGACAAGGAGCTCTGGATTATGGCCGGGGACTTCAACTCCTACTCCCGCAAGGACAACTACCACTACAAGTGGAACAACGCGTCGCTGGGATTCCAGACCCAGGACTACATGATATTCCATTCGCCGTTCTACGATCTGGTGGATGCATGCTACCCCGATGACTTCAGTCCCTCCTGCGGCAACCTGCGCATCGACTACATGTATGTGTCCAAGCCCATGCTCAAGGCCTGCATCGACGTCTATACCCAGCAGGACGACTACACCAAGCGCGAGCATTCCGGCGTTTCCACCTTCTACATCCCCTCCGACCACTTCCCCATCGTGGCGGACTTCAAGCTGTCAAAAATGAAATAATCACCATATGCGCAACAAATTAACCATCACGCTTCTGGCAACCGGCCTCGCCTGCGCCGCCTTCCTCTGCTCCTGCAAGGAGGAGGCCGTAGAGTCGCCGACCAGGGGCGAGTACATCAAGGTGTACGAGACTTCCCCCGAGAAGCTCGTGGACAACATCCAGATACCACCTGCAGGAGCGCAGGACGGACAGATCCACGTCCTCTCCAATGTCGATCTGGAGTGGAAGCACATCAAGCCTGCCGACGACGAAGAGAGCTGGTTTACCCTCAAGGGCGTAGAGGAGGTCGAACCTGGCCACTTCGTAGTCACCTACGATGCCGCGTCCCTGCTGAGCCACAGTGCCCTGGACTACAGGCGCACCAACATCAGCTTCATCAACCCCGCACAGAGTCTGGGCAAGTTCCTCGCAATCCGCCAGGGTTACGACCGCAAGCTCAGCCTCAGTTTCAATGACGAGCCGGGCGAGATGGTCACCCTCACCGGAATCCAGACTTACACAACCCGTGAATGCCCCGAGCTCAACACCGACTTCTTCGACTACATCACCTTCAACGCGTGGGCCGAGACGGACAACGAGTTCCTGAGCCACAACATCACGCTTGACGTCACCGTCTTCGGTGGTAAGTTCTACGACACCGACCTCACGACTTACAGGATCAATATCCCCAGGGGGACCGGGGCCGAAGAGTCCAACTACATGTATCTGCTCGTGAAGGGCGACGGCGACCGCATGAGCGCCAAGACGACCTTCACCTTCAGCGTCGCCAACGACGACAGGGTGTTCGTACATGTGGATGACTTCGCCGTCTATCAGGTCACAGAGGCCGACATCCTCAACCTGTATGACGATGAGTATTTTGAAGAATTTGACGTACCTGACTGGGAATGAGAAAGATAATTGCAACCACACTGGCGCTTATGGCGCTGCTTCCCGCGCTTGCGCAGACCCGCAAGGTCAGCGGCACCGTGCGCGATGAGAATTCCGAGGTTCTCACCGGCGCTGTCGTCCTCGTCAAGAGCGGCGGCAAGGAAGGCCCCGTCTCCGGCTCCGCCACCACGGATGTAGCGGGACGCTACTCCGTAGAGTGCAAGGACGGCGACTACATCTCCGTCCACTTTCTCGGCTACAATGACGCAGTATATCCCGTCAAAGGCCGCAAGAGCATTGATATTACCATGACCCCGGATGCCAGCCGCCAGCTCGAAGACGTGGTGGTCATCGGCTACGGCTCTGTCAAGAAAGCCGACCTCACCGGGTCCGTCACCAGCGTCAAGATGGCCGAGATCCGCGAAGAGCCGGTGCTCTCCATCGACCAGGCCCTGCAGGGCCGTGTGGCCGGCATGGAAGTCACCAGCACCGACGGCGAACCCGGCTCCGACGCTGTCATCCGTATCCGAGGCTCGCGCTCCATCACAGCCTCCAACGACCCTCTGATCGTAGTTGACGGCGTCATGGACGCGGTCTCCTCCATAAGCGACATCAACCCCTCCGATATAGAGTCCGTCTCGGTACTGAAGGACGCATCCGCAACCGCCATCTACGGCGCTCGCGGCGCTAACGGCGTCATCATCATCACCACCCGAGGCAGCGCCGATGCTTCGGAGCCCGTACAGAATATCTCTATCCGCTTCAAGGCCAGCGCCGGCGTATCGCAGCTCCCGCGCAACCTCGACCTTATGGATGCAGTGCAGTACGGTGTATTCCGCAACGCTTACATGCAGCATGCAGGACTCTCCGGCAAATACAGCTATACCACTCCGCTGAGCAATATGTCGGTCAAGGACCCGTACACCTTCGGCGAAGGCACTGACTGGATTGCCGACGTGAGCCGCACGGCCCCCTACCACAACTACTCCATATCGATGAACGGCTTCCAGGGCAAGCAGAAATTCTATGCTGCCCTGTCCTACAGCGATGAGCAGGGTATCATCCGTGAGAGCGGCAAGCAGAACCTCACCGGTACGCTCAATGTCACCAACGACCTGTTCAAGTGGCTGAGGGTCTATGTCAACCTGCGTTACCAGTACCGTCTGCAGGACAACATGCGCTCCTCGATCGGTAGCGGCGGCATCCAGTACGCGGCTGAGTACATGTCTCCTCTCGTAAATCCTTCGTCTTCGTACAACCCTCTGAGCAGCGGCTCGACCATCGTGGACAACGCCGTCGTCCGACTCAAGGAGATTACCGACCACACCGACCGCAGCATGCTCAGCGCTACCGTGGGCGCCAACGTCCGCATAGCCGCTCCTCTTAAGTACAAGACCAAGGTCAGCTACTACCTCTTCGACCGCCAGCGCTACCGCTTCAGCCCCTCTACCCTGCCTTCCAGGACCGACGACATGGGCGGATGGGCCAGCCGCCAGAACTACGGCGAGCAGAGCATCTACTACGAGCAGTCCCTCGAGTACTCCTGGGAGAACAAGCGCCATCACTTCGATGTGACCGGAGGCCAGACCTTCAAGCATTTCAGAAGCTTCGTCATCAACCTGGAAGGCGAAGGCTACATCGTGGACGCCATGAAATGGAACAACATGTCCGCAGTGCTCGACAAAGACAGCTATGGAGCCAGCACCTCCGAGACCATCAAGAACAAGATGGCTTTCTTCGGACGCGCGAACTACAACTACAAGAGGCGCTACTATTTCACCTTCACAGGCCGTTTCGACGGAGCCTCCAACTTCGCCGCCAACCACAAGTGGGGCTTCTTCCCCTCCGGCGCATTCAAGTGGTCGATTTACAAGGAGCCCTGGCTCAAGAAGGTCGACTGGCTGGATGACCTCTCGCTCAAGATGAGTCTCGGTCAGTCCGGTAACGACCTCGGTCAGGCCTACAGGTCACTCGCGAGGATGGATTCCGGCTCCGGCGGATATCCCTTCAACGGAGAATACACCCTGCACTACTGGCAGGCCCGTATAGCCTCCCCCAACCTCACCTGGGAGACCACGACCCTGGGCAACATCGCCCTCGAGTCGGCGTTCTTCAACAACCGCCTGAGCTTCACCTTCGAGGCATACAAGGCCATCACGACCGACCTTCTCCTCACAGTGAAGACTCCTCAGAATACCGGTTACGACAACAAATACGAGAATATCGGCCAGACCACCACCCAGGGTCTCGAGCTCACGATCAACTCCCGCAACATGGTGAAGCGCAACTTCTCATGGAGCACCGACTTCACCATCTCTCACGCCAGCTCAATCGTGAACAACATAGGCGCCGAGGCCGAGGTTTCCTCCAGGAACGCCCCTACCGGCGGCTACATGACAGTCGGTTACAAGGTGGGTTATCCCGTCAACGCGTTCTGGGGCTTCCAGTACGCGGGCGTATGGCACAATCAGGACGAAATCGACCGCAACAAGATTACCCACGCCTATGCCAACGACGCTTCCAAAAACACGCTCGGTTATCCCATCTACATAGACCAGAACCACGACGGCTCGCTCGACTCCCAGGATATTGTGTATCTCGGCACTCCCGACCCCATCATATCCGGAGGTCTGCAGAACACCTTCCGTATCAAGGGCCTCACTCTGGGCGTATTCTTCAACTACGCCTTAGGAGGCAAGGTGCTCAACTACGCTGAGTTCTACATGGCCGGCTCCCGCCGTACCAACCAGTACTCATACATGATCAACGCATGGCATCCGTACAAGAACCCGGACTCCAACCTGCCGGCGGCAGGTGTGTTCGACGGCAATGCCGTGCCGAGCTCGTTCATCATCCATGACGCATCATTCCTGCGTCTCAAGACCTTGAGCCTGAGCTACCACTTCAACATCAAGAGCCGGGTGCTCCGCGAGCTTGACATCACCTGCTCCGGAGAGAACCTGTACCTCTGGACCAACTACAACGGCTTCGATCCCGACGTCTCGTCGGGCGGCATCAACGGATACGATGTATCCAGCTATCCTAAGCCCCGCCGCTTTGTCGTCTCAATACAAATGTCATATTGATGTGCCGTATGAAAAAGATATTTATAGCTCTAACGATAATCGCAGCTGCATTCGCTCTGCAATCCTGCTCTCTCCAGGAGGACGAGTCGGCCATCGTAAGCCCGTACAAGTTCTTCAACACCACAGTGCAGATACGCGCGGCGGTCAACGGATGCTATGAGCCGCTCAACGCCATCCATGACCTTCGCTACTACATAGCCATCGAAGGCACGACCGATCTGGCGAACACTGCAGGCTCCGCCCAGAAGGACGCCAAGCTGGACATCTCTCCGTCCAGCCCCGGAGCCGGTACCCACGTATGGCAGAACTGCTGGTACGGCGTACGCTACTGCCTCAGCACCCTCGCAGGCATACAGCGCTCAAAAGTATCGGATATTGAAAAGGCTCCCTATGAGGCTGAGACCCGCATCCTCATGTCCTATTATTACTACATTCTCACCAGCTTCTTCGGCGACGTCCCCTTCTACGAGGACTATGTGGAGAATGACGAGGATATGCTCCGCATCGCCAAGCTCGGCCGCATGAGCGCAGTGGAAACCCGCCGCACCCTCATCGAAGAGCTCAAGCTGCATGTCCCCATCCTGCCCCAGATACGCACGGCCGACCAGGAGATGAACAACTGCGGCGCCGCGATGGGGTGGATGATGATAGCCAAGATGGCAGCATGGAACAAGGACTGGGACGATGTGGTCTACGCCTGCGAGCACCTCGAAGCCATCTACGGCGACCTCATGCAGTACCCCTACACCGATGTGATGTTCCGCAACAAGAACACGCCCGAGTCCATCTTCGAGATTAACCACGAGTGGGAAGAAGGCGGTATAGAGTATTCGGTGTCCTCCAATCTTGCAATCGCCGCAATCGTAATGCCTTACCCCAAGCAGGACGGCACCTCGATATACGCCGGCGTGACCATACCCGAGCTCGGGGACAGGTGCCGCTGCTGGGTACCCGTGCGTCCTTCGACCTACATGAAGTCCTCAATCGCTCCGACCAACACCGGAGACATCCGCCGCAATATCAACATCAGCAGGGGCTGGAACGGCACCTCATTCGACGGCGGCGCCTCGTGGATGGGCGAGAAGTTCTGGTGTTTCGGAATGTACCACAACTACGACAACAACAACTACAAGATATTCCGCTACGCCGATGCACTGCTCCTGCTTGCAGAGGCCTGGTGCGAGAAGGGCGACTACTCCAAGTCCGTCACTTATCTCAACAAGGTACGTGAGCGCGCGCAGATAGACCCGTATGTATTTATCACTTCGGTCAAGCTCCGCGGCGAAATCCGTGACGAGCGCGCACGCGAGCTCTTCGGCGAATTCGGCCGCAAGTACGACCTCGTGCGCTGGGGTATCTGGTACGACCAGATGCTGGCGTACAACACCTACGGTCTCGTGCAGCAGAACATACGTCCCTGCCACGAGTATTACCCCATCCCTGACGTGCAGTGCGCACGCTCAGGCCGCGCCCTCTCGAACCCGGAATATGAAAAGTACAACCTTGACGGAGAATAGGGATATGAAAAAGCTTACATTATATATATTGGTGGCGCTCCTCGCCCTTACTTCCTGCGTCCAGAAATCCGAATACGAGAGGACTCTCGGCCTGCTCAGCAAGGTCAACTCCCTCTCCAAAGACGGCGGAAGCACACAGGTAGGTGTATTCTCCAACACCTCATGGACAGTAGAGATGGAGCCCAAGGTATCCTGGGCTTCCATCGACCGCTTCAGCGGCTACAAGTCCGGATATCTGGTGTTTGACTACGAGATCAACTACGGCAGGGCCCGCAGAGTCAACCTTGTGTTCAAGGCAGGTGACGAAACCATGTCCATGCGCATGTATCAGAGTTCCTACATCGCAGACAGCGACTGCGTCCTGGAGCTGACTGTTGACAATGACGTACTCAATGTCCCTGCGTCAGGCACCGTGGAGGAAATCCCCTTCAGCACCAATCTGGCATACAACATTGACGAAATGTACCTGACCCTGAGCTACCCCGTCATCCCTGATACTCCCTGGATCACCCTCGAAAGCATCGATGCCGAGAAGGTCGTGATCAAGGTAGCTCCCAATGACAGCGGCAAATCACGCTTAGCCAACCTCAAGGTATCCCACACCGACGCCGGGTCTGCCGACTCCGCCGAAGGCGAGGGAGATACAGTAAATTCCAACACAATCACCGTCGTCCAGCCAAGATAGCTTATGAAAAAGATAACTATAGCATTATTAGCCACTTCCGTACTCCTGGGGTGCCTGTCATGCAACAAGGACTTCCACGAAGTGTATGCCCCCGACGAACTGGGCGTCCCCGAGAGCGAGTTTTATGTCGATGCTGAGGGCGGCGACGTAGAGATTGAGTTCCTGGCCAACAAGGTCGGCGACATCTACCTCGTAGAGCCCGAAGACGCTTCGTGGGCCCAGATAATCGGAGGAACCTTCGAGGCCGACGGCACGGTGAAGGTCCACATCCAGCCCAACGCCGGCTTCCGCCGCAGCGCTGACATCCGGCTCGAAACACCTACCCGCAAGGTCACGGTCACCGTATTCCAGGAGGGAGGAGTAGAGGACAAGTTCTATGTCGCGGCAAGCTCCATGGTGGCTTACAACGGTCAGGGCGGCCTCAATACCGTACTTACCGACATCGCAGTGCCCCTGGACGAGATTCAGACCGAAATCCGTCACTCGGGCGACGACGATTGGGTGACCGATCTCACCGTAGGGAGCAGCACCCTGACGTTCAGGACCGCCGACAACCCTGACAAGAGCTATATGAGGCGCGCCCTCATCGTCCTCACCTACATCGACGGATGGAAGCGTGAGCAGACCGCCAAGATAACTGTAATTCAGCCCCGCACTGACAACCAGATAGGCACGGAGTTCTCCGCGGAGCAACTCCGCAAGGTGGCTACCGCCGGTGGATACATACTCCCCGAAGACGCCATCATTGAGGGCTACATCGTGAGCACCAACGAGTTCGGCAATGCCGGCGACGCTGTGGTGGATGACTACTTCCAGGGCACTGGAGCGATTGACTACACCCTCACCGAGCGCACTTCCTACCTCGTCAGCAAGGAAGGCTACGGCTTCAGGATGATTGCGACCGATGCCGGCATGAACGATTTCGAGCGCTTCAGCTACATCCGCCTCAAGGTCGGCGGCGCCATAATCCGCAAATCCCTTGGAGAACCGGTGTACTACACCATCGATGGCATCGAGTCTTACAACATGCTGACCAGCGAAGACGCGACCCTCACCATGCCCCGCAAGGTCAAGAGCATCGACGAGCTCACCGACGACGACATCAACACGCTCGTCACCCTGAAGGACTGCGAATTCGCCATGCGCAAGGGGCCCTTCACCCCCGTCAACGAGGGATACGGCACCGCATGCGGCTACAACCGCAAGAACAAAGTTCCGACCCTTTTCCGCGACAAGAAGGGAGGCAGCATGTACATGTTCACCAACATGACCTGCACCTACCGCCGCAACGGCGAGACCCTCCCCTACGGCAGCGGCAACATAACCGGAATCGTGGTCCACGAAGACTACAAGAGCTTCGAGAAAGACGGCAACATAGGCCGCTACCAGCTCCGCCACCTCACCCGTGAGGAGATTGACCTCAAAAAGGACTTCAAGGACAATTTCTCCGAGATTATCACCGAGTTCCGCTACGCGAAGTTCCCGGGCGAGTTCGAAGAGACTATACTCGAGAATCCCATCCTCGCCACCAAGGGCAACGGTGAGCTCTGCCACACCTACAGTGGCGTGAACAACTACTCCCCTTCATATTTCTATATAGGAGAATGCGGCAACAACCGCAAGAACAAAGTTGCCGCAGGCGCCGGCATCGAGCTCGAAGACGGCAGCATCTATGCTCCCTGGGAGAACTCCAAATCCTCCCAGAACGATGACGGCAAGGGCTGGTATTCGGCTGACTGCATGCTCAGCTGGTCCAACAAGAACTGGTGGGACTCCGACAACAGCCGCGGTTACTGCTGGCTGGTGAATTTCAGCACCGAAGGCATACACTCCGACCATGTGTCGATGCAGTTCGCCATGTACAACAACTCCCAGTCCGCACGCTCGCCGCGCTACTGGAAGGCCCAGTACTCCCTCACCACCACCGACTGCTCACCCGAAGCGGATGACAAATGGATAGACATTGCCGAGTTCACCGTGCACGATGTGGCCATGTGGGAAAAGAGCGGAGTAAAATACCAGAACGACTGGCAGACCCTCGGCACCCGCGTGTATGACTTCCCTCTCCCGCTTGAGGTCCTCAATAAGGAAAGCGTGAGCATACGCCTTATGCCCCGCAACAACAAAGCCGCCAAGAAAGATATCAGCTCGTATGATTCGAGCACTATCGCCAACGGCACCGGCTACAATACCATGGACTATTTCGCTGTACGCTACAACAAGTAGAATATGAAAAGATACATCTTACCTGTATTAATCCTTGTCCTCGCAGCTGCGCTGCCCGCATGCGACTCCAACTCCTTTGACGGAGAGGGGACCGCTACCGGCGTGGTGCTGAACGTGGACAAGCTGGATATCACGGTCGGGCAGACCGCTACACTCACCGCCACCGTGATGCCCCAGACGCTCAAGATGGGCGTAGTCTGGAGCGTCATTGACGAGCAGTACGCAAGCGTCGACGGCGGCATCGTCACCGGCAAGGCCGAGGGCGTAACATACGTAGTCGCGACCACCGCCGACGGCACCAAGAAGGCCGCCTGCATGGTGAGCGTCAACCCCGAAGTCGGTTACACCATCTCCATCAAGGACGCGGACGGACAGCTGCTCAGCGGTGTCTATGGCTATCCCGGCATGAAGATGAACCTTACCGCCGAATCCTCCGACGGCCTGAAGCACAGCTACAGGTGGAGCATGGATGAATCCGAGCCCGGCTCGATCACCACTGACGGATACCTCTCCCTCACCGCAAAGCCGACCGACGACCCCGCGTACATCTACTACGCCCAGTCGCACATCAAGGTCCTCTCCGAGGACGGCTTCGGATGCAAGATCCCCGTCGTAAGCAGCATGCTCAGGGGTCTTATCGTGGACGAAGTATTCTCCACCGCTACCGCTGAGAATCCGGCGCTTGTGCAGGAGTCAGGCACATTCTCCATTTCGGCCGCCTGCCAGGGCGCTTTCCTGCCCCAGCCAATCCCCGCCGCCGCTGCCAGCCTCGAGCTTGGCAACACTTCCAACTTCTCCCTCTCGCAGGAGGACGGCGAGTATGTACTGACAACCGGACCCCGCAAGGGAGTCAGCTCCAAGGTGTACGCAACCATCGCAGGAGCAAAGCACGAGATAGGCAGCGTCAAGGTTGACAAGATTTACCTGCTCAAGGCCGAGGCCGTCGGAGTATCGTCTTCGACCCTGTCATTTACCTGGACTACAGGCATCTCCAAGGAATCCGACATCCTGAGGCCCTACACAATCTACCTCTACAGGGACGGTGAAGGCACGGAGCTCGAAGCATCCTTCAGCATCCCTTCGGGAGATGGGTGCTGGGGTGGCGAACAGCCCCGATTCGTATTCAGCGGACTCGCTCCCGGCACGCAGTACTGGTTCAAGGTAGTGGAGACCGGCGCAGAGGAGACCATGGAGTCAGCTCTGGTCACCGCAACGACCGAAGCTTTCAATATAGTAATGGTATCCGACAGCCCCGCGGCTGTGGGAGACATCATCCTCGCCGAAGACTTCGGCCAGATGTGCTGGGGCGCTGACGAGGTTAGCAAGGCGGCCGGATACGATGTAGCCGACGGCAGCGTAGCATACAATGCTGACACCAAGCAGAGCTTCACCAGCCGTGATGCGGCAAGATTCGTAGCCACGACCGGACAGTATGCTCAGAGGAGCATTACCGCACAGTCCGTCGCCAAGAAGGAGAGCGGATTCCGCCTCGCCCACTGGGCTCAGGGCCAGTACGCCCGTATCTATGTGGGACCCGGCTACCTGTACATCAGCACCACCAGCTACGGCACCCACTTGCTTACTCCTCCTCTCAACAGCATCCCCGAGGGGATGACTGCCAAGCTGAAGGTCACCATGCACGCTGCAGGCAAGTCCTCCGGCGGCAAGGCTGTCCTCGCAGTACAGCACGGCGTTTCGTTCAGCGAGATTTCTTCGGGTACTCAGACCAACAAGAACAAGCTGAACCTGACTTCGAATGTACAGTCGATAGAATTCAACGGTGGCCTCACCTCCCTCGAGAAGTTCGAGGTGACAATTGACGGAGTCGCCAGCGGAGACCGCATAGCATTCGGACCTGAGACAGAGTCTGCCTCAAGCGGCACCAATATGATGCTCATCTCCGACATGACCATCGAAATCGTTGATCTGCAATAATACAAACCATATAATATGAAGACTAAACTATTTCTAGCAGCTGTTCTCAGCGTCCTGTTCTGCGCCTCATGCACAGTCGTCGAGCAGGAAGGACCGGGTGAACTCCGGACTATCATCAGCGCAAGCGTAAGCTCTACCAAGACGGCCCTCGGAGCCAAAGACAACTCCGTATGGCCCAACTACTGGAAGACCGGCGACCAGATAATGGTAAACGGCGCCACCTCCGACGCAATTGGCGAGGAAGCCGACGGCAAATCTACCGCCTACTTCACTTTTGAGGGAGTCCTCTCCACTCCTTACTATGCCGCATATCCCGTGAGCGCAATCTCCGGCTACTCCGACGGCAAGGCGACCGTAACGGTCCCCGCATCCCAGAGCTATGTCGCCGGTTCCTACGACCCTGCTGCATTCGTGATGGCAGGCGTCAGCTCCTCCAAGGGCTCCGTTTCACTCTCACCCCTCGTGAGCGTGATTCACATCAGCCTCCAGGGCAGTGCATCCATCAGCAGCATCATGCTCACCGGCGCCGAAGGAGCAGCTCTGAGCGGCTCGCTGAGCACCGATTTCGCAAGTTGTGAGCCCGCCACGGTCTCCAACGAAGTGCAGCTCTCCGCTGCAACCGCAGTCGCTCTGCCCGCAGAGTTCTTCGTCTGCGTGCCCGCAGGTCTTGCAGGCCAGGTAGCCGTGGATATCTACGACAATGAGGGCGGCTCCATGAGCAAGGAGATCACCATCAAGTCCGCACTCGAGGCCGGCAAGGTCTACTCCCCTGCCGCAATCGAATTCGTCCCTGTCAAGGGCGGCTTCCCCATCAAGGCCGAAGGCATCACGAGCTCTACGGCAGTCATCTGCTGGGAAGGCACTCCCGAGAACGCATACACCGTCGCAGTGTACTCCGACAAGGGCTGCAACACCCTCGTTGACAGCTACGCAATAGACGCAGGCGACGCTTGCTGGGGCGGCAAGGCTCCCAGGTTCTGTGTCAGCGGTCTCGCCGCAGGCACCACCTACTATGTACGGGTAAGCGACGACACCTCCGTCTCCGACAGCATGGTACTGCCCGTCAGGACCGCTGACTTCCAGGTGGTCGAGATCTCCGAGACCCCCGTTGCAGAGGGCGACGTCCTGCTCGCAGAGGACTTCAGCGAACTCCGCTGGGACTGCGACCTGATTGGCTCAGGCGCAGGCTGGTTCCCTACCGAAGCTGCTCAGATGGCTTCCTTCAGCTCTCTTGAAGTGGCATCCTATCAGGCTGCCGAGACCAGCAACGAGAAGCAGCTCTCATCCCAGGCGGGTCCTGTAGCCGCCAGCCGTCTGGCACACTGGGCACAGGGCGCCAACCGCAACATCTACATCCACCCGGGTTATCTCAAACTCGTAGGCAGCAGCAAGGTCACCCACATCGTGACCCCCGCCTTCAACAACATCCCCGAAGGCATGGAAGCTACCCTGGAGGTCGAAGTGACCGCCAGCGCATACTACAGTGAGAGCAGCGCCTCCTTCGCCACCACCAACGCTGTCGTGGCAGTCCAGAGGGGCGAATTTGATGAGCTCACTTCCAATGGCACCAACACCCTCGATCTCGAGAGCAACGTGCAGCCCATCACCCTCGCCGAAGAGCTGGCATGGCACAGCTACAAGGTGACCGTAACCGGCGTCGCGAAGGGCGACCGCCTGGCATTCGGCGCCGCAAAGAACGTGACCAAGAACAATGCCCGCATGAACATCAGCGACATCAAGGTCACCGTCAAGGCTATAGGCGAACCCGCACCTCCTACACTCTCCGCATCATTTGTCGCTGCCAGCTCCAGCACAGCAGTGTTCTCATGGACCTACGGCGGCAGCGCAGACTTCGATATCTCGAGGCCTTACAAGCTTACCCTCGCTACCGACAGGGTCATGCTTCACCCTGTAGTCACCTACGAGATCCCCGCCGGCGCATCCTGCTGGGACGGCAAGAAGCCCAGCTTCGTATTCGGCGGTCTCAATCCCAAGACTACATATTATTTCATGGTCGAAGACCTCACTGAGGGCGCTTCCGCACAGTCTAATATAGCCTCCGGTAAGACCGAAGAATTCACCGTAGTGGAGCCCGGCACCGTCAGGTTCCTTAAGCTCGGTGACGTGATACTCGCCGAAGACTTCTCAGAGATTGGATGGGGCTCCGAAAATGTAGTAGGCGGAGCAGGTTATATCCCTTCGGAGAAAGTGCTCTGCGCTCCTTCGGGCGACCTCTCTACCGAGACCGGCGCATACACCCCTGCCGCCAGCACCGCCAGGCGTCTGTACGGCGACGCCCACGTGACCAGCGACGACAGGCTCTTCAAGTGGGGCTTCTACGGCAACAGCGCAGTCTATGCACAGGCCGCCGCACTGCGTCTCTGCACCAGCGCATCCGGAGCCAGGACGAGCATAGTCTCCCCTGTCCTCGTCGACATCCCCGAAGGCAAGAAGGCTACTATCGACGTGACCGTCACAGCAGCAATGTACAACGATGACGCCAACGACGTCGCCGTGTATGTGGAGAGGGATTCCGACCTCACCCTCGTACTCGCACCCGACCAGTACGATGCTGCCAAATTCTCAAGTGAGGGTGGTAAATACAACGGCGAAGATCTGCTGTCTGAGCCTCATCCTCTCGGCATAACCAAGAGGGAATGGACCACCAAGACGGTGCAGATTGAGAATGTGGTCAACACCGACCGCCTCGTAATCGGCACTGCCGAAAATATAGACACCAAGAACCGCTTCTTCCTCTCCGATGTCTCCGTCACCCTCGTGAGCGTCGAAGAAATGGAGCCTGCCGCAGAAGTAAAGGCGACATCCTCCAGCACTATAGCATTCAGCTGGGGCTATCCCACCCATCCTTACGGCAAGGACTACGACAAGACCAGGCCTTACAGGGCATCCCTCTACAGCGACGCAGGCTGCAGCTCACTCGTGGTCTCCCATGAGTTCGAAGCCGAAGCTTCCTGCTGGAACAGCAAGCAGCCTTGCTTCTCCTTCGGCGGCCTCGCTCCCGCAACTACTTACTATCTCGTAGTCGAAGATACCGCCAACGGCAAGAAGACCGAAGCCGTCAGCGCCACTACCGAAGCATTCACGGCAGTTGATGCAACTACCGTCTCCAACGCCGCAGTGGGCGACGTGATTCTCGCCGAAGACTTCTCCGAAATCAACTGGGGTCCGGACGAGTTCGCAGAGGCGGCTGGTTTCGTACCTTCACCCAAGGACCTGCTTCCTCATGTAGGTGCATCTCCTGCTGGATCTTTTGACAAATACAACGGTACGGGCAACCGTATCTTCGGCACCGGCGTGGATCTCGGTGAGAGCCGTCTGTCCAAGGGCTGGGGCTTCTTCGGCAACAGCGCCGCATACCTCAGGAATGCTTACCTGCGTGTAGCTACCACTACCGGCCGCACCCACATCGTGACACCTGGCCTCGTCGGCATACCCGAAGGCAAGCTCGCTACGATTGAAGTGGAGGTGACCGCAACCAAGCACGAGTCCAACGCCAACGATGTAGCTGTATTCGTCGAGCGCGAACTCAAGCTGAACGCCGAGACCGATCCGGGCAGCTCCAACTTCCGCAAATACACCGGGGCAGCGCTCGATGGCGGCTACGCCCTCAGCATCACTACAGTGAAGGACTGGGAGACCAAGACCGTCAGCATCTCCGGCATAGAGCCCGGCGACCAGCTCGTGATCGGCTCCCTCGAGAATATCTCAGGCAAGGACCGCTTCAGCATCAGCGATGTCAAGGTGACCATCACCGACCTTGTTGACGACCCCGTCTTCGCAATTAAGAACGAAGCTACCCTGCTCGCATTCGCAGCAGCAGTGAACGGCGGCAACACGACTCAGGACGCCAAGCTTAAGGCTTCTGTCGAAGTCTCCCCCGCAGGTGCCGAGGCATTCCAGACCATCGAGGGCTATGCAGGCACATTCGACGGCAAGGGCTACACCATCGCCGGTCTCACCAAGCCTATGTTCAATGTCCTCGAAGGCACTGTCAAGAAGCTCACCGTCAACTCCACGCTGAACATCACCGCGGACCAGCTTGACCTGGGTATCCTTGCCAACGTGCTTTCCGGAACGGCGGATGGTTGTACTTCCCAAGGTAGCGTTACCTTCAACGTCGCCGGCGGAGTTACCGGTGAGCACCACATCGGCGGTCTCATTGGTAAGGCTGCAGCCAGCGGCGCTACCGTCAAGGACTGCAAAAACGAGGCAAGCGTTACCAACGATACAGCCAGCGCCAGCGGCAACGGCGACGAACTGATGGTCGGTGGTGTTTTGGCCCTCTTCTGGGGTTCGCAGTTTACCATTTCCGATTGTACCAACACCGGCGAGGTGACCAATAATGCCTACTGGAATAAAGATATTTCTGTGGGTGGTATCATCGGCCAGTCTGGTAACGGTGATGGGAATGGCTGTACTCTGGAAGTTTCCGATTGCACCAACGGCGGTACCATCACCAATAACGGTGATTGTGATGCCACTACCAACGTGGGTGGTCTTATCGGCTGGGGACGCTATGGTACATTTAGCGGAAACACCAACAACGGTGAAATCTACAATAACGGTGATGCCAGCGAAAACTATATCGGAGGTGTGTTTGGTAATATCCACAGGTATGCGACTTTTGATGACAATACCAACAACGGCGAAGTCTTCAATTATGGTGAAGCAAGCAGCATTAACTACGTCGGAGGTCTGATTGGCCGTGCATATCGAAACAATACCTTCAAGGATAACGCCAACACCGGCGACGTGCACAATTTTGGTGATGCGACCAATTCCACGTTTATTTATGTCGGCGGTATTGTCGGTTACCTGGACAAGGATAACGCCATTTCCGATGCCGGTAGCAGCGCCAAGTATAAACTCTCCAATTCCGGTGACATCGAGAATGCCGGCAGCGCCAAGAATATCTGCATCGGCGGTCTGTTCGGAAGGAACAGCTCGGGATATTTCAACATGACCGGAACATCAAGCAAGTACAGCATCAACAGCGGAAACATCACCGATACCTCCGGCCCTTCCAAGAGCAACGGCGGTGATCTCTGTATCGGCGGTATCGCCGGCTACACCACTACCGGTATCAAGACCCAGTACGCCCGCAACACCGGACACTTCACAGTCCACGGAGACAAGGGCAATACAAGCGTTAATATCGGCGGTATAGGCGGATGGATCAGCAATGCTCAGTTCAACTTCAACAACTGCCGCAACTACGGCGACATCACTGTCGACTGCACCACTACCGCTTCGATGTGGGTGGCAGGTATCGTAGGCTGTCCTAAGAATAACAACACCACGCATTACTATTGGTACTCCAATTCAGTAATCGACACCCACGCTGCGACTGTCGGCGGCGAGAACTACACTGCCGGCCTTATGGCTACCCCTGAGGGCAACTACAGTTCTTCGTACAAGACATTCACGATGTACGGTCACAAAGTGGCAGGCGTCGTATGGGGAAGCAAGACGACGACCGGTCTGTTCTGCTGCACCAAGAATACAGCATTCGGATTCAGCCTCCAGGGCGGTGCTGACCATCCCAACACGATTGCTCCCGGTACCGTCAGGAAGGACAATGTCAACGACAATACTGTGAACTCCATCGAAGATGTCACCATCGGCATCCTCGCGGGAGGCGAAGGCTCCTCAATGGATATCACATCCGCAATTGATGGAAGTCAGATCGCTGTCGCTGAATGGTAGTAACAACTCTTTTATGAGAAAAGAATACATCACTCCTAAGGTCAAGTCCCTGTCTTTGGACCGGGACTTGGCCCCACTTTGTATTTCAACTATAGAATATACCTGGGAAGAAGGCACTTATGATGAAGGCGAAGAGGAAGATCCGCTTGATCTGTACGATTAGTGCCGCCCTGGCACTCGTGCTCGGATGCACCAAGACAGTCTCCACGGCTGAGCAGTCCGCTCTGCCGCAGGAGTCCTTCGTGCTGAGCGCCTCATTGGACGGCGACGGGCAGGAGCTGCAGACCAGGACATCGCTGGGTGAGCAGGTGGACGGCAAGTCCCAGGTCCTCTGGAAGACCGGGGACAGGATCTCCGTCAACGGCATCCTCTCCGGTGAGGTATCGTCCGGGGACAATGGCAAGAAGAATGTTGAATTCACGGTCATCGGCTCCCCGTCGGCTCCCTACATGGTGCTGTATCCCGGGACCACTTCGGCTAATACCATCGTCCTCCCTGCTACGCAGAGCTATGTCGAGGGCAGCTTCGACCCCGCAGCGGCAGCTTCGTGGGGAAACGCCGTCAAGTACGGCTCGCACTACGGAGTGCGCCTCACTCCCTTCTGCGGCATCCTGCGCATCGCAATCAACGGCAGCGGCACGCTGGACCGCATCGAGATCAGCACTCTCGGCAGTGAGAAACTCCGCGGCAGCTTCACCATGGCAACTGACGGGGCCGGCTTCACCGGAGCATTCTCCGGCGGCTCTGAAGGCGCGCTGACCTACAACTGCGGCAGCGTGGAGCTCGGCGCCGCGGACAAGTATTTCCACATACTCGTCCCGGCACAGAACTACGCGGAAGGCCTGGTTGCGACTATCTACCGCACCGACGGCGTATTTATGCGTCTGAGGTTCTGGAAGGGCGGCCACACGCTCGCGAACAACAAGCTTGTTGATTTCGAGAGCAAGACCTTCAATCCCGGCCGTACGGAGGACCTGCTGGAGATCAACGCCCTCACCGCCGAAGACGGCGGCGAGCCTACGGCTGATCCACCGGGAATCACGGTCGCGACCTTCAATGTGATGCGTCTGGATGATAACAACCGTCCTGCAGCAGCGACGACGGGTGACAGCAACGGCAAAATTGCGCGTCCTGCGAATGCCATCGTCAAGGACTGCGCAGCCATGAAGGCAGCCCTCGGGCAGGCTATCTACAATACTGCCGCAGACCTTATCGGCTTCAACGAGATTGGCGACAATATGTATGCCTCCGGGCTGGGCTACTCGCTGGAGGATATAGCTACCGCCCAAAGCGCCAGCTACACATGGAAGCTCAACTTCCCAGGCTCCGAGTCCGGCAACTATCACTATTGCAACGGTTTCGCCTACAAGAGTTCCATCCTTACATGCAACGAGTCCGGCAAGGCATGGCTCAGGACAGGAAGTGAGGGCTACTCGACTTCGAGCGCCTCCAGTTCCGGCGATCCCAACCGCTTCGTCGTATGGGCCAAGTTCACCCACAAGGTCTCCGGCAAGGTGTTCTATTTCTTCGTAACCCAGCTCCCGACCTATGGTCAGGACGGTGGCAAAGGCACCTCCAACACCAACATGTCCGGCGGCGTCAACGCCTTCGCCTCATCGAAGGGGGGCAAATATCCCCAGATCCTGGTAGGCGACCTGAACTCCGCTCCCGGACACAGCAACGAAGCCGGCTACAACAAGCTCAAGACCTACTGGACTGACGCCTATGAGGCAGTAAGCGCAGCAGGCAACCTTGCGTCTTACTATAACACCTATTCAGGGACACAGTCCGGCACGGCTGACACATACCAGTATTCGATTCTCCAGTACACGAAGAACCACCCGGAGCGCCGTATAGATCATATTATGACCCACGGTGCCTGCACGGCGACTTCTTACAGGACCGTCCGCAATACCTATGTGTTCGATCCGGATTCGAATACCGATGATGACGAGGTCGTCTGCGCTCCGTCCGATCACCTCCCCGTTGTAGCTTACATTACCCTTGATTAGTTGATTTATGAAGAGAATCTATACCATTATATATATTATTGCTCTGGCTGTCCTCTGTGCAGGGTGCGCCAAGGAGTTGCAGAACCCCGAAGATCTCCAGAGCCTGATTACCGTAGATGAGCAGACCGGCGAGCAGGTCCTCACAATCACCCTCTCCGTCCCGGAGAGCGAGGACACCAAGACCTCTCTCGGCCCCAAGAGCGGATCATCATACCCCGTGTACTGGGGCGCAAGCGACGTGATAACACTCAACGGTACTGCGGCGACCAGCTTCACCCGCAACAGCGGCAACGCCACCGCCAACGCCACGTTCAAGGGGAACGGCCTCACCGCTCCATACAACTTCCTGTATCGCGGCGTGTCCGGGCAGTCCAACCAGGTCAGTTTCCCCGCTACCCAGAGCTATAAGTCGGGCGGATTCGACCCGGATGCTATGCCGATGTACGCTTCGGTGACAGACCTCAATGGGGGCATCACATTCAAGCACGTGGGAGCCCTGCTTAAGTTCTCCTTCACAGGCTCCAAGAAGATAGACTCCGTTACCCTCACGGCAGCCGACAGCGACAAGTCCCTGTCCGGCACTTTCACTATCAGCACTAAAAATGGGCTCCTCGATGGCAGCCTCACCCCTACGGCTACCGGCGCAGCGCTCTCCTACAACTTCGGCGGGCACATGCAGCTCAGCGAGACTCCTTTCGTGTTCTATGTGGCCATCCCCGCAGGCACCTACGAGGGCGGCATCAATCTGGTCATTGTCGATAACGATGGCGGCCACATGAATGTGACCGTGATGGACACCAACGCCACCAAGACCATCGCAGCAGGCAAAGTCCGCGAGTTCGACAATGTGACCTACATCCAGGCAAAGGAGAACAATCTCAAGCTGATCTGGAGCGCTGCTACCTTCCAGGAGTTCGTGACCGCCGTGGCGAATGGCAACAAGACCCTCAACGCACGTCTTACTCCGTCTGCTGCCAGCATTAACCTCTCCTCCATCGCTGGAAGCTTCTCCTCCATCGAGGACTACAAGGGCACCTTCGACGGCAACGGCAAGACCCTCACCGGCCTTACCAAGCCCATGTTCAACGACCTGCTTGGCGTGGTCAAGAACCTCACGCTTAATTCGACAATCAATGCTACCGCTGCTAATGAGTACCACTGGGGCATATTTGCGAGGCAGATTGTCCCTTCCCTCGAGGTTGACGATGTCCCCGGCCTGCAGAACTGTACGGCCAGTGGTTCCATCACCTGGACACCTTCTTCAGCGGTCAATAGCATGATGACCCTAGGCGGCCTTGTGGGCAACAACAAAGGCGGTGCTATTACCGGCTGTACCAACAATGCTACCGTATCCTTCGCCAACAATGGCGTCTCAAATGACGACCAGCCGTCAATCGGCGGTGTCGTGGGACGCACTCAGAAGGGTGGCGACCTCAGCACCCAGGGAGAAATCTCCAACTGCTCCAACAACGGTACGGTCTCTGTGGCTGCACAGTTTAGCGAGAACATCTACATTGGAGGCGTGTTGGGTTATGCAGTCGAGAAGGCTGAAAGCATGAGCGGTTGCACCAATCACGGCCTTGTCAAGGTCACCTCGACCGCATCCACCGGCGGAGCCCTCCATCTTGGCGGTGTCGCCGGTCTGTTCAAAGGAACGATGGAGAACTGCACCAACTCTGCAGACGGCGTAGTTACCTCCGAGGCCTGCACAGTGAGCACTTACCTCTGCCAGGGCGGTGTTGTTGGTCGTCTCAATGGTACTGCTACCTATTCGACCCTCACCAACGCCGGTACGCTGAATGTAGCTGCCCTTGGCGGATCCACTGCCAGACTCATTGGCGGTGTCGTAGGCCGCTGCAACGAAGGTGCTACTCTTGACGGCGTCACCAATAGCGGTAATATCAATTATACCGCTGAAGCCACAAATGATACATATATTGGCGGTGTAGTCGCCCATAACGTGCAGAGTGGTATCATCCTTGAGAACTGCAGCTCCACCGGTGGTACTTTGACCGTCTCCAACGCAAGCCACAGTGGTGGCTTGTACGTAGGCGGCGTGGTCGGATATTCCACGAAAGCCGTGACCTCCTGTTCCAATGCCATGACCATAGCCACAAGCGGCAGCATGTCACAGGGTGGTAACCAATACCTCTGCTTCGGCGGTGTTATCGGCTACATGTCTGGAGCTAAACTTATTACCAATTGTACCAACAGCGGCGATATTAACTTTGGTCAGACTCAAACTAATGAGGGTCAGCTCTACATTGGCGGTCTGGTCGGTGCTGTGACCGGTGCCGAGATTTACGGAGGCGGCAATTCAGGCACCATCACTTTCACAGGTCAGAATACGAGCAAATCACCTTCGATTGGAGGTATAGTCGGCCGCGTTTTCTCCAATACCACCGACAGTGGATACTCATTGAATAACAATGTCACCAACAGCGGCCCTGTCGTCC